>JAISTL010000110.1 GCA_031272615.1 Methylobacteriaceae bacterium
CGCGAGGCGGAGAACGACCGCAAGCGCCTGAAATGCCCGACATGAGCGTCGCGTCACCGCTTTCCGGCCCTGAACTGCTGGAGCTGCTCGAGACAAGCGGCGCGCCGCAAGGCGCCGGCATTCTCGGCGCGGTCTCCGGCGGGCCGGATTCGACGGTGCTGCTCCATGCCCTTTCGCTGTTCCGGCAACGTGTTCCCGACCTTTCGGTGACCATCGCCACGGTGGACCACGGTTGGCGCAATTCCTCGGCCGCCGAGGCCGAAGCGGTGGGCGTCGCCGCCCGCGCGCTGGGCCTCCCCCACCATGTTTTGACGCACCGCGACCCAACGACGGCCAAAAGCGAAGAAGCGGCGCGTACGGTGCGTTACGCGCTGCTCACCGGGTTGGCCGGCGCCGTGGGCGCCGGGGTACTGATGAGCGCCCACACCCTGGATGACCAGGCCGAAACCGTGTGGATGCGCCTGGCGCGGGGCTCGGGCCTTGCGGGGCTTGCCGCCATGCCGCCGGTCAGGCCCCTCGGCAGCCTTCTGCATGTCCGCCCGTTTCTCACGGTTTCAAAGGCGCGGCTCGTCGCCACCTGCCGAGCCAACCGCTGGCCCTGTGTTCTCGACCCCGCCAACGATGACCCGGCGTATTGCCGGACCCACTGGCGGCGCCTCGCCCCGGAACTCGCCCGCCGCGGCCTGACGGCGGAACGCACGGCGCGCTTCTCCCAACGCTGCGCCCGGGCCGACGCCGCCCTCGACCTCTACGCCGACGCCCTGGAACGGGAGGCGACGCTTGACGCCGGAGAGGACGGACGCGTCGTTCTCAACGGCGACGCGCTGGCGTCGGCCCCCGCCGAAACCGTGCTCCGGGTGTTGATTCGCGCTGCCGGCCGGGCGGGCGGCAAAGCCTGCCCGCGCCTGGAACGGGCGGAAGCCTGCGCCGCCGCGGTGACGCGGGCGCTTGCCGACGGCAGCGGCCTGAAGCGCACCTTGAGCGGCGCCGTGTTGGAGTTGAAGCGCGGCAGCCGCCGTGTGGAACTCTACCGGGAGCCGCAGCGCTCCCGCGGCATGCGCAGACGGGAGCCGGGAGAAAGCGACGGTTTTTCCACATCTTCTCTTGTTAAACCCGTCGGGAATACCTAAATAACGGAGGAACGACAGGACAAGCGGATGAGCGCGGCGAACGATCCCTTTTCTGGGGTAACGGCAAAGCAACGGGCCGCTTGTTTACGATCTTTTTGAAAATCCGCTTACAAATCGCCGCCGAATGTAAAAAACATTTGTGTTTACGGTATATTATCCTTAAACTGGCGCGGCTTTCGGGGTCTCTTGTCTGAAGGCCGCGGATATGCCGTTTATCAGCACGCATTCTCAGGAAGCGCGCCCAACTGCAGGAACCACATGAACCTCAATCTACGCAACTGGCTGTTCTGGGGAATCATCCTCCTCACCTTGCTGGCGATGGCCGGGTACATTCAAACCGAACAGAGGCCCAGCGGCCGGGAAATCCCTTACAGTCAACTGGTGGCCGATATCGATGCGGGCAATGTGCGTGAGGTGCGGATTTCCGGGGATCAGATTTCCGGCACCTACCGCGCCAGCGGCGAATCCTTTTCCAGCTATCTGCCGGCCAACAACGACATCGTCCAGAAGCTCACTGACAAGGGCGTGACCATCAATGTGCGGCCGGAAGGCGCCAATTCGCCGTGGTATGCGCAGCTGCTGTCGAACCTGTTGCCGATCATGCTGCTGGTGGGGGTGTTGTATTACGTCTCGCGGCAGATGCAGAGCGGCGCCGGCAAAGCCATGGGATTCGGCAAATCCAAGGCCAAGCTCCTCACCGAGGGGCAGGGCCGGGTGACCTTCGAGGATGTGGCGGGAATCGACGAAGCCAAGGAAGACCTGCAGGAAATCGTCGAGTTTCTGCGCGAACCCCAGAAATTCCAGCGGCTGGGCGGCAAAATCCCGCACGGCGTATTGCTGGTCGGCCCGCCGGGAACCGGTAAAACCCTTACCGCCCGCGCCGTCGCCGGTGAGGCCAACGTGCCGTTCTTCACCATTTCCGGTTCGGATTTCGTTGAAATGTTCGTCGGCGTCGGCGCCAGCCGGGTGCGCGACATGTTCGACCAGGCCAAGAAAAACGCGCCCTGTATCATTTTCATCGATGAAATCGACGCCGTCGGGCGTCATCGCGGCGCCGGGCTCGGCGGCGGCAACGACGAACGCGAGCAGACCCTCAATCAGCTGCTGGTGGAAATGGACGGCTTCGAGCAGAACGAAGGCATCATCATCATCGCCGCCACCAACCGCCCCGACGTGCTGGACCCGGCGCTGCTGCGCCCCGGCCGGTTCGACCGCCAGATTCACATCCCCAACCCCGACGTCGTCGGCCGCGAAAAGATTTGGCGGGTGCACGCCCGCCCGGTACCCATGTCCCCCGATGTGGATTTGCGCATCATCGCCCGGGGAACCCCGGGGTTTTCCGGCGCCGACCTGATGAATCTGGTCAACGAGGCGGCGCTGCTCGCGGCGCGGCGCAACAAGCGCCTGGTGACCATGCAGGAATTCGAGGACGCCAAGGACAAGGTGATGATGGGCGCCGAGCGCCGTTCCATGGCCATGACGCCGGAGGAAAAGGCCAACACCGCCTACCACGAGGCGGGGCACGCCGTGGTGTCGCTGCATGTGCCCAAGGCCGACCCCATCCACAAGGCGACCATCATCCCGAGGGGACGGGCGCTGGGCATGGTGATGCAGCTGCCGGAAAGCGACCGTATCTCTATTTCCTACGAGTGGTGCATTTCACGGCTGGCCGTGTGCTTCGGCGGCCGCGAGGCGGAAATCCGCAAGTTCGGCCCCGACAAGGTGACCAGCGGCGCTTCCAACGATATCCAGCAGGCAACCCAGCTGGCCCGCGCCATGGTGATGGAATGGGGCATGTCCAACGAACTCGGCCGGGTGCGCTATCAATCCAACGAGCAGGAGGTGTTCCTCGGCCATTCGGTGACCAAATCCGTCAATCTGTCGGAGGAAACCGCCGAAAAGATTGATGTGGAAGTGCGCCGTCTCATCGAGGACGCCGAGACCACCGCCCGCACCATTCTGGAAACCTACGAGCAGGATTGGGAGACCATCGCCCAGGGCCTTCTGGAATATGAAACCCTGAGCGGCGAAGAGATTCGCAACCTGTTGGACGGCAAACCGCCCACCCGGGAAAATCAGGATTTCGCCCCGCCGGCCCGCAGTTCCTCGGTGCCGACGACCCGGCCGCGGGTGCCCGGCCCCGAGATCGTCACCGAGCCGACCCAGCGGGTGTAACAATCGGTTGCAATCCTTGAACAGCGCCGCCGTTGCCTTCAGCCCGGCGGCAGTGTAAAAAACGTTCCCGGTGAGAGAGCGACCAGGGAGGGGACTATGGCACGCAAGTATTTCGGCACCGACGGCATTCGCGGCAAGGCGAACGCGACCATCACACCGGAGCTGGCCCTGAAGGTCGGCCAGGCCGCCGGGCGGGTGTTCGGTTCGGGGGACCACCGCAACCGGGTGATCATCGGCAAGGATACGCGGCTTTCCGGCTACATGATTGAAAACGCGCTGGTGGCGGGCTTCACCTCCGTTGGCGTTGACGTCATGGTGACCGGGCCGATTCCCACCCCCGCCATCGCCATGCTGACGCCGACCATGCGCTGCGATCTCGGCGTGATGATTTCGGCCTCCCACAACTCTTACGAAGACAACGGCATCAAGATTTTCGGCCCCGACGGCTACAAGCTCTCCGACGATGTCGAGGAGAGAATCGAGGAACTCATCGACGGCAACCCGGCGCCGCGGCTGGCCGCCTCCGCCGATATCGGCCGCGCCAAACGCATCGAGGGCGTTGACGCCCGCTATGTGGAGTTCGCCAAGCGCACCCTGCCGCGGCACATCGATTTCGACGGCCTGCGGGTGGTGGTGGATTGCGCCAACGGCGCCGCCTACAAGGTGGCGCCCAACGCCCTGTGGGAACTCAAGGCCGAGGTGGTATCCATCGGTGTCGACCCCAACGGCTTCAATGTCAACCGGGATGTGGGCTCCACCGCCCCCATGGCGCTGGCGGCCAAGGTGCGGGAAGTGCGCGCCGACATCGGCATCGCCTTGGACGGCGACGCCGACCGCGTCATCATCATCGACGAGAAGGGGCATATCATCGACGGCGACCAGATCATGGCGCTCATCGCCGAATTCATGCAGAAGCGCGGCTCGCTGGCCAAGCCCGGAATCGTCGCCACGGTGATGTCCAATCTCGGGCTGGAGCGGCATTTGAAAGACCTGGGCCTCGGGCTGGAGCGCACCTCCGTCGGTGACCGTTATGTCATCGAGCATATGCGCCGTTACGGTTACAATTTCGGCGGCGAACAGTCAGGCCACATGATTCTCTCGGATTATTCCACCACCGGCGACGGCCTGGTGACGGCGCTGCAGGTGCTGGCGGTGGTGCAGCACGCCGGCAAGCCGGTGAGCGAGGTGTGCCGCTGCTTCGAGCCGGTGCCGCAGGTGTTGAAGAACGTCCGCTACAACGGCGGCAAACCCTTGCAAAACAAGAAGGTCGCCGCCGCGATCGACGCGGTGAGGGCGAAACTCGGAGCCTGCGGGCGGCTGGTGATCCGGCCGTCGGGCACCGAGCCGGTGATCCGCATCATGGTCGAAGGCGACAACCGCGACCTTCTGGAAAGCGCCGCCGACGATCTGGCGGCGTTGATCAAGGCCGAATCCGCCAACGACGATGCCGATGAAGCCCCGGTGACGAAAAAGACCTACCGGCGCGCCGGCGCCGGCGGGAAGTGAGACGCGGTTGCGCCGGCCCGGAACGGCGCGCGTTCCGCCATCTTGAGTGTTTTCCACGGTATTTATTTTTGCTTTGTTCCATCCGGAATACCGGTGTTTTTTCTGTCCTTCGCAGAAGTCGTTGAAAAATGACGTTTTTTGCCTGATGCCTGCCTGTGGATAACTACAACTTATTGCTTGACCAGTGCAGCATCACTCTGCTATAAAAACGCTAACGTAAAAAGTGTGCCCGGGGCGGGGCGTCGTTCACCAGGAACGAAGCAATCCCGCCCTTTTTTATGCCTGCGGCACATCCATCCTCCCTCCGCCCCGCTGTTTCACCGGTTGAGCATGCGCTCCGCCGGCTGACGTGTCGCACCAAACGACGGAGTGGGCGGCAGGCGTTCCGGTGGACGAATCCGCAGCTTCACCGGTTGACATGTCGCACGGCCGGCGCCGCCGTCATTGCGAGCGAAGCGAAGCAATCCAGCCGTTCACACACTTCGCACTGAACCCCTTCCGGGCACCCTTTCCGCCGCCGCTCCACCGGTTGACGC
>JAISTL010000147.1 GCA_031272615.1 Methylobacteriaceae bacterium
TGTTCCCCGTCATAGGTCGTAACACGCGGGGACAGGCTTGGCGGGATGACGGAGCCGGTGGTGTCGCCGGAGAAAATTCCGTAACGCCCGCCGACACGCTGACGGAAGGACTCCATCGCCATGACGGCGTCGGAGAGCGCGCCGACATATCCTTCGGCGGTGGGCACAAAGGGCTGATAGCGCTTGCCGCCGGAGTTGCCGGAGTTGCCGCCGCCGGAACCACCGGAACCACCGTTATTTCCGTCCTTGGCCGGGGGTGGGGCGATTTGCGAGCGTAAATACCAGTCGCCGTCATCGGCTTTGGCGAGGCCGCCGCGGTGCAGCGTGTAACCGTAAGCGCCGGCGACCACCACCTCCTCGCCGGTTTCGGCCAGATAATCCCCCGAAAGGCTGAACGCGGCGTCTGAAGTTCCATCCACATCCACCACTTTGATGCCGTCGCCGGAGGTCAGTGCGCCGTTGCCGCCGGCGTTTTTGACGCGCAGCACCGCCGTGCCCGAGGTGTTGCCCTTGATGTGCACCAAGTCCGTGGGGGAATTGTCGCCGTCCAGCCTGGTGTTCAGCTGGAACACGCCGTTGTTGCCGACAAAATTCCCAGTGACGGTGAGGGTGGTGAATGTGTCGGCCGCCGGGGCGGAAAACACGACGGTGCTGTCGGTGAGGGTGAGGTTCGTCAGTTTGGAATCTCCCGGAATCTCCCAGGAACTGCCTTTGGCCAGGGTGAGATTGATAATGCTCGCGCTCCCATCCCCGTATGGGTAAATTGCCGCAATTCCCTTGAATGTGGAGTTGTCGGCCGTCAGATTGAGAGTGCCGGAACTGGCCATGTAAAACGCCTGGCTGCCGGCAACAATGTGACTATCGGTGACGGTGACGGTGCTGGCGCCATATCCCGCGATGGCCGTATCGCTGCTGGTGATGGATGACCCGGTGATGACAACCTCGCCGTTCTCCGCGAGAACCGCCAGCACCTCGGGAACATGAGCCCCGGGGTCTATGGAGGAATTCTGCTCGCTGGACATATCGATGACCGACTTGCTGATGATAATCGTCCCGCCGTTTACGGCTGACAGCCCGTTTGGGTAATAGCCCCCTCTGATGGTCATCACCGCGTTGCCGATCTCGAGGAGCGAACCGGTTCCTGTGGCGATAACGCCTTTCGCGTCATACCCGTCCATATCGAAAACGATCTCGTTGTGAGTTCCGGTAAAAGAGATCCGGGCGCCGTTGTCCACGCGGATACCTTCGTAACCGTTGGGAATTCCGGACGCATGGATGTTGAATTTGACGCCGGCGCCGCCGAACTCGATGACGCCGCCGTTGGTCGCGAGAATGCCGGTGGTGTTCAGGTTGAGCCTGGCGTCCAGAACGAAGCCGGTGCCGTCGTCCTTGTGCCCGACGACAATGCGGTTGTTGGCGCCGTCGGCCTTCATGGCGGTAGTCCCGTCGGCGGAGGTCAGCGTGTCGTCATCGTAGAAGGTGCAGACGCCGGAAACGCAGGGGGCATTGGCAAGGCCGGTGTCCGCGTCGGTGTAATCCGTCGCCGCCGCCGGGAGGATCAACGCCGCAAGGGCGGCGGACGCAAGAAGGGCAGCGGGCGTGACCCGATACAAAGCCGGATGCTGAACGGTTTCAGCGAAAGAGGGTAATCCGGCGGTTACCCGCAATTGGTTACGCATACTGAGTGTCCTGAGAATCTGGATAAACGGCCGGTCAATCCGGCTGTTTCCTTTGGCAGACAAAGGGAACAGTGCAGTGTTGGCGAGGCTGAAGGGAAACGGATTGTGGGGCTCTTGGCGGCCCGGTTCGGATAAACCGAAGTTTCAAGGGGATATAAAGCGCCTTGTCCAAACGGCGAGACAGGTGTCAACCCGTGGTTAAAATACGGGAAATGGCGGAATACGTGAGTGAAATCCGTAAGATACGTAGACAAACCCGCTGTTGCAAAATAGGCACACCCCGCGGAAAGTAATAATTTGTTGAGAAATGGCGAGGGGATGGACCGGGAGGACGTGGTGGACATAGTGGACATAAACCGTACCCCGGAAACCGGACACTTCGCAATTCGGGGATAGTTCAAGGAATCCAAGGCAGACAAACGTCCGCCATGTCCACCGTGTCCACTTTGTCCACGCGTCCGGGTTGTTACGCCGCGTCGGTTTCGTCGTCGTCGTCGGTTGTCGGGACGCTGTCGTCAATCTCGTAAAGGAATGTCACCGCGCTCCAGTCGCGCTCCTCCAGCGCGGTGGGCGAAATCCAGAACTGGCAGACGCCGGAGGGGAACCAGCCCGCCACCGGGTCCCCGGCCAGCTGCAGCAGCATGTGCTCGCCGATGTGGAAGGCGTCGCCGCCCAGCACGCTGGCGCCGCGGCCGAACATTTGGTGGTGGGTTTCGTCATAGCCGGGCAGCAGCAGGCTGTCGTCCACCAGTTGCCGCACCGGGTCCGGCTCCAGGGCGAACACGTCGTCCGGCGCGCTCGCCAGAGCCCGCAGCATGATGCGGTAGAAATCATTCACCGAGTTGGGCCACGCCGTCTTCTGAAACACGGAAAAATCGGCCCAGACGCGCTCCAGGGTGTGGCCCAGCTGCTCCACGTCGGCGCTTGTCATTTCCTGCCAGAACGAGCGCTCGCCGATCCAGTGCTCGAACTCGTCGATGAAGCGGCCGAAGCGGTTGAGCAGGGTCTGGCGCTCTTCATACGCCCACTGTTTGCGGGCGTCGAAGGGGCTGCCGTCGGCGCCCGGCGGCTGCGGCGCCTCAACCTCGGCGAAATCCAGTTTCAGCACCGTCAGCAGATAGCGGGCGCAGAACCAGCGCAGCAGGCCGGGGCCGCCGCTGTTCCGGGCGAGCCAGCGGGTCAGCATGGCATGCAGGGTGCCGAAGCGGGCGAAGTGTTTGATGGCCTGGCGACGCTCGGCCCGGTCGGCGGTGTAGGGAATGCCCAGCGCGTGCAGTGACAGCGGCCAGCACGGAAACTGGTCGCGCAGCACCTCGCCGCGCCCGGTCATGGTGAGATCGGCGGCGAACACCTCGGAGACCGGGCGCATATCGCCGGGCGGCGCGGTGGGGCCGCCCCCGGTGTCGTCGACATAAACCACCGCGTGGTCAAAGCGGCCGTCCTTTCGACTGAGGTTGCCGATGAAAAAGGCGAGGGACCCGGCATCGGGCAGCAGCTGGAAACCCGTCGCCGCTTTCACCTCCGCCAAATCCATCTGGGCGGCGAAAGCCAGCGGCTCCCCGGATTTGGCCCGCGGCCACGGCGCCCTTCCGAGGCAGGGCAGCCCGCCGATCCGGCAGGCCGGACTCTCCGGCTGAGCGTCGCTCCGGCGCGGGCCGCGCACCAGCAGCAGCGCCGGAACCGAGCGGATTTCCTTCTTGACGGCGGCGCCCTCCTCGGCGCTGGGCAGCAGCCCGTAACCGACAACCAGCCGCACCACCTGCACCGCCGCGGCGATGAGCTCGCTGTTGCCGGTGGCGAGTCGCGCGCGGACAATGCGCCATTTCGGCATCGGCGGCGTGCCGCCCCGGTAGATGAGGTCAAAAACCGTGCGGTCGGGGGCGGGTTCTTCGAGGCCCCAATAGGATTCCACGGCGAACCCCAGCTGCAGCAGCGGGTTCAGCAGGCCGAGTCCCAGCGGGCTGCCGGCGTCGGACAGTCGGTCGCGATCATCCTCCGAGCCGGTGAGACAAGTGAAAATCACTCCGGCGGCGTCGCGTTCGGCCCGGGAGAGGGAGGCGAACTCCGGCCATCCGGCGGGCGTATCGCGGCGGAAGCCCGGGCGGTTGGCGGCAACGGCGTAGGGCATGACGAAGAACAGCCCGAAAGGCGGCTCGGCGAGAAACTGCGGATTCTGCAGGTCCAGCAGGCCCAGCTCCCATGCGGTTTCAACGGAATTGCCGCGGGTGAACGCCAGGAGCAGTTCCTGCGCCCGTTGGTTGCGGAGCACCGTCGGATCGGGTGGAGCAGGGGCGGGCGGCGCGGATTCCGCCGGCGGAGTCACCGGCCGTTCGGGCGCCTTGACCCTCGCCTTGCCGGACGTCTTGGCTTTGGCCTTGCCGGTGCGTCGGACAACGGCGGGCCGGGCGGGAAACCTGCGCAGCAGCAGCGGCATCAGCGCCGTGACAAATCCCATGCCGGCGAGGGCGATGAGCCGTGTCGGCTCAACCGCGTCGGCGATGTCCAAGCCCTCTGCCCAGGCATAGACAACCTCCTCCAACACCACCCAAAACAGAAAAAGAAATATAAAAAGGAAGACCGCTAAGGTGCAGAGTAATAGGGTACGAATGAAGTTTCCGGTGGATGGGGTCATTGTGCCTCAAATAAGGAATCAAAAGGTCGCGGCGGGAATGTACTATATGAAATACAGTATAATGCAAGAGGGCTACGTTACGGAAAGCAAGTATTGCACCGGGAACGTCTTGGCGGGGTTGTGGAGTTTTGCGCCGGGAGACGGCGAACACGCGCCCTGCCTTGGATTTCCCATGTCAAGCATGTTTATGGGTCGAAAAGGAGCAAGGTCAAGCGATTTTACGTGAAATTCCCGTATACCGCCGGAAAGTCGGGTGAAATCGGAGTGATTGACGGTGTATCCCGGCACATTTGCAGGCCTGGCGCATAAAACTTGCGTCTCCCCCTTTGCTTTTTTGTCGAACGGTTTTATAAGCCCCGACACATCAAGTTTTTACACCCGCGCCGCCGTCTGTTGTCAGCGGCGGTGACCCGCGGGTTCGGCTGTAAGCGGAGAAATCATGTCCGGACATTCACAGTTCAAGAACATCATGCATCGCAAGGGCAGACAGGACGCCCAGAAATCAAAGCTGTTTTCCAAGCTCGCCCGGGAAATCACCGTCGCCGCCAAACTCGGCACCCCCGACCCGGATATGAATCCGCGGCTCCGGCTGGCGGTGCTGGCGGCGCGCGCCGAGAACATGCCGAAGGACAACATCCAGCGCGCCATCAACAAGGCGGCGGGCGGCGACAGCGACAATTACGAGGAAATCCGCTATGAGGGCTACGGCAGCGGCGGCGCCGCCTTCATTGTCGAGGCGATGACCGACAACCGCAACCGCTCGGCCTCGGATATCCGCTCCATCTTCACCAAGCACGGCGGCAACATGGCCGAAACCGGCGCCGTCGCCTTCATGTTCGACCGGGTCGGCGTGGTGGAATTCAACGCCGATGTCGCCGATGCCGATACCGTGCTGGAGGCGGCCATCGACGCCGGCGCCGAGGATGTGGAGTCCTCCGAGGACGGCCACGAGATCTATTGCGCCCAGGGGGACCTCAACGAGGTGTCGTCGGCGCTGGAGGCCAGGTTCGGCCCGCCGCGGAAATCCGCCCTCATCTGGAAGGCGCAGAACATGATCAGCGTCGATGACGAAACCGGCGAAAAGCTGCTGCGCATGTCCGAACTGCTGGAGGATCACGACGATGTGCAGAACGTGTTCTCCAACTTTGAAGTTTCCGACGCCCTGCTTGAAAAGCTCTCCAACGAATAGGCGGCCCGCGTGACCACTCTCCCGGCCCGGAAGGTCGTTCGTGTGCTGGGCATCGACCCGGGGCTGCAGCGCACGGGCTGGGGGCTCATCACTGTCGATGGCAACACCTTGGGTTTTGTCGGCTGCGGCGTCATCACCTCGCGGCCCGAGGCGTCGCTGGCCGAGCGCCTGCGCCAGCTGCACGACGGCCTTTCGGAGATTATCGCCCGCGAACAGCCCGACGAGGCGGCGGTGGAGGAAACCTTCGTCAACAAGGACGCCCGCTCGGCGCTGAAACTCGGCCACGCCCGCGGCGTCGCCCTGCTGGTTCCCGCCCTTGCCGGCCTTACCGTTGCCGAATACGCCGCCAACCTGGTGAAGAAAACCGTCACCGGCTCCGGCCACGCCGAGAAGGTTCAGGTCCAGGCCATGATCCGCGTGCTGCTGCCGAAATCGGCGGTCAGCCAGGCCGACGCCGCCGACGCCTTGGCCGTCGCCGTCACCCACGCCCACCACCGCGGCATTCCGGAGCTGAAGGTGTAGGGTTTTGGTGGACGTGGTGGACGAGGGTGGACGAGGGTGGACAAGGGTGGACAAGGGTGGACGAATCCGCCGCTTCATCGTTTGACTTGTTGCACCGCCGGCGCCGCCGTCATTGCGAGCGAAGCGAAGCAATCCAGCTGTCCACCAAAACAGTCCACGCCGCAAGACCCGGCAGTTTCAACACACCT
>JAISTL010000161.1 GCA_031272615.1 Methylobacteriaceae bacterium
GATTCGGTTGATGGGAGATTCGGCGCCGCCGGCCACCATGACATCCGCATCGCCGAGCGCGATAAGACGGCCGGCGTCTCCGATGGCGTGGGCTCCGGTGGAGCACGCCGTGACAACCGCGTGGTTGGGGCCTTTCAGGCCGAATTCGATGGACACGTAGCCCGAGGCCAGGTTGATCAGCCTGCCCGGAATGAAGAACGGTGAAACCCGACGCGGCCCGCGTTCATGGAGGATGATGGAGGTTTCATAAATTCCCGTCAGTCCGCCGATGCCGGAACCGATCAAAACCCCGGTGCTGCACTGCTCTTCGTCTGTTTTCGGGGTCCACCCTGAATCCGTGAGGGCTTGCCGGGCCGCCGCCATGGCGTAAATGATGAACGGATCAACTTTCCGCTGTTCCTTCGGGTCCATCCACTGGTTGGGGTCAAAACTGCCTTCGGCCTTGTCTCCCAAGGGAATCGAACAGGCAATCCGGGTGTTCAGGTCGGATACATCAAACGCCTCGATGCGCTTCGCTCCACTTTCACTCTTCAGAAGCCGTTGCCAGACAACCTCGACACCGCACCCCAAAGGGGTAACCATACCCAGGCCGGTAACCACGACACGACGCATATCTTACTCCGTTCGTTGTTTTTATATATTTGAACTACTGTATAAAACAAAAGCTCAAGAGCTTGACGCTTTTGAGACGCCATTTTCAAAATAATGAACAGGAAAAGCTTAATCGAAACCGATTACAGCCCTTGCAACGTAAAAAAAGCATCTTTTCAAAAAATAATGGAGTTCGCGTCCGCAGTCGCGGACGCGAACTCTCAGCGCCTGATGTGCGCCGGCTAACCGGCACTCTTTTCGAGGAAACGAACGGCGTCTCCCACCGTTAAAATGCTTTCCGCGGCTTCGTCCGGGATTTCAACGTTGAACTCTTCTTCGAAGGCCATAACCAGCTCGACGGTATCGAGGCTGTCGGCACCGAGGTCATCAATGAAGTTGGCGTTATCGACCACCTTGTCGGCATCGACGTTCAGATGTTCAATAACAATTTTCTTCACGCGCTCAGCGATATCACTCATAAGATTCAATCCTTGTATCACTCTTACGCGATCCACTGCGACAGACGCCGAATCGCCCGAGTCTTTGGTCTTCACAACGGCCTTTCGGATGATACGGAGCCCCGTATAATCCGTTGAAATACAAGCCGCATTTAACGCGCCCGGGCTGAAATGCCAAAGCGGACGCCCGATTGATTAGCATAGCCTGTTCCCGTTTGCGAGAGGCTTTACGCTTCTTACAGAAAAATTCACGCGATGCTAATCCTTTTTCATATCATCGCCATGCCGCCGTTCACATGAATGGTCTGCCCGGTAATATAGGCAGCCTGCTCGGAAGCGAGATAGACGACCGCGCCGGCGACATCTTCCGGAGAACCGAGGCGGGCGGCGGGAATCCGGTTTAAAATCGCCTGTTTTTGGGCATCAGTGAGGGCGTCGGTCATCGGTGTGGCGATAAAACCGGGGGCGATGCAGTTCACCGTGATATTCCGGCTGGCGACTTCGGCGGCCAGAGACCTGGCCATGCCGCCGAGCCCCGCCTTGGTTGCCGCATAGTTGCCCTGCCCGGGATTCCCCGTGGCGCCGACGACGGAGCTGATATTGATGATTCTTCCCCAACGCCTGCGCATCATGCCCTTGATTGCGGCGCGGGTCAGCCGGAACGGCGCCGTCAGGTTGACCTGCAGAACCGCCTCCCACTCCTCGTCTTTCATCCGCATGAACAGGTTATCACGGGTGATGCCGGCGTTATTCACAAGAATATCCAGTCCGCCCATGGCTTTTTCGGCGGCGGGGACCAGCGATTCAACCGACTCGGTGTCCGAGAGGTTTGCTTCGATCACATGCACCCGCTCCCCGAGCTCCGCCGCCAGCGCGTCCAGAACGACTCGGCGGGTTCCCGAGACAACAACCTCTGCGCCCTGTTCGTGCAGCGCTTTGGCAACGGCCTGACCGATGCCGCCGGTGGCGCCGGTCACCAGAGCCTTCTTCCCGGTTAGAGTGAACATTGGTATTTCTCCTTGAGTTTCAGGAAACCGCTCAACCTTACGCCCTGAATGATTGAACAAAGGCGGCGACGTCAGCCTTCGTGCCGATGGACATGAACTGCGCGGCGGGAGCGAGGCGCTTGCCGAGCCCCGTCAGAACCTTGCCGGAGCCGATTTCATAGAAGGCTTCGACATTTTCCGACGCCATATATATCATGGATTCACGCCAGCGTACCGTGGCGGTCACCTGGCGCACCAGGCCGTCCACGAGTTTCGCCGGGTCCGATTCGGGCCGCGCCTCGACATTGATGACCACGGGGACAACCGGCGCGCCGAGCGGGACTTCCCCGAGCGCGTCACGCATGGCGTCGGCCGCCGGGGCCATCAGCGAACAATGGAAGGGCGCGGAGACGGCGAGCATGACGGCCCGCTTGGCGCCGCGGCTTTGGGCGAGCGCCGCCGCCCGTTCCACCGCCGCCTTGTGCCCGGAGACGACCACTTGCCCGTTGCCGTTGTCATTGGCGACGTCGCAGACTTCGGTTCCGGCCGCTTCCCGGGCGATGGCGTCAACAGCGTCCCGTTCCAGGCCGAGAATCGCCGCCATGGCGCCTTCACCGACGGGAACCGCCTTCTGCATGGCGTCGCCGCGGATGCGCAGCAGGCGCGCCGTGTCGCTGATGGTCAAACTGCCGGCGGCGGCCAGCGCCGAATACTCGCCGAGGGAATGCCCGGCGACATAGGCGGCCTCACGGCCGATATCGAGGCCGGCTTCAGCCTCGAGCACCCTGATGACGGCGAGACTGACCGCCATGAGCGCGGGTTGGGTGTTGGCCGTCAGGGTCAGGGTTTCGGCCGGGCCGTCCCACATCACGGTGGAGAGCTTTTGGGAAAGGGCGTCGTCCACTTCCTCGAAGACGCGCCGTGCCTGTGGAAAATTCTCGGCCAGTTCCTTTCCCATGCCGACAGCCTGACTTCCCTGGCCGGGAAAAATTAAAGCGGTTTTCATGGTTGATTCCTTGCTTCAGGTTTATCTTTTGTTGTCGCTTCGCCAAGCGGAGACTTGACTACGGGTTCACGCTCAGGAATCGAATATCGTTGTTATGGGCGGGGGTTCCGCTGAAGCGCCGGCCTGTCGGCGGCACTCCGAAACCTTCCCGTGCCTGCCGACTGACATCAGAAACGTGATGTGTCAAGGGGGGGAGGAAAAATATGGAGCGCCGGGAGCTGGAAAAAGCAGAGGAAATCGTTTCCGGATAAGGTTTTGTCGTGCTCTGCACGGCGGACGGGGCGAGGGCGCGCCACATATTTTCGTCAAATTTTCTTGCTATAAATCAAAAAATCGGTAAAATCCGCACCCTTGTAAATTTCCACTTATGGTAGGGATTCTTCATGGCTCGCGTTACAGTTGAAGACTGCATCGACAAAGTTGACAATCGTTTTGAGCTCGTCCTGCTCGCCGGGCACCGCGCCCGCATGATTTCCGCCGGCGCCCAGATCACCATCGATCGGGATCGTGACAAGAACCCGGTGGTGGCGCTGCGTGAGATCGCCGATGAAACCATTTCACCCGAAGATTTACGGGAGCAGCTGATTCACTCCATCCAGAAATACGTGGAAGTGGATGAACCCGAGACCGAGTCGATGCCGTTGATTCCCGGCGCGTCTCCCGCCGATGACGGGGATTTCGTCGACATGCAGCTGGAGCGCAGCCTGAGTGAGGAAGACCTGATGCGCGGCCTAGAAGGGCTCGTGACTCCCATCAGCCATGGTCTTCACGACGACGACGATTGAGATCGCCGGGTCATCTGTTTTCCGGCGTGCCGGATGAGCGCAAAGGCAGACCTTCGGGGCTGCTTTTTTTGTATGCCGGCGCCCGACGGGCCTTCGTCTCCCGGCGGGTCGGCTATTCCGCCGGGGCGGGTCCTAAAACCGTTAACAAATTGTTTGCGGTCTTGCTCACCCGGTGAGAACGTATATATGTGTCCCGGTACAATGACGGTTTTCCCGTGTCGGCATTGCAGCCGACAGCGGAGGATGCGTTTGGTTTTAACACTGTTACCGAGGTGATCATGGGAGTGGAACGAACCTTTTCGCTGATCAAGCCCGATGCCACCAAGCGCGGCATCACCGGGTTGATCAATGCCGACATCGAGGGCGCCGGGCTGCGAATCGTCGCGCAAAAGCGCATCCTGATGACCCGGGCCCAGGCGGAGACCTTTTACGCGGTGCACAAGGAGCGACCGTTCTACGGAAGCCTCGTCGATTACATGACGTCCGGGCCTGTCGTCGCCCAGGTTCTGGAAGGGGAGAACGCCGTCCTGCGCTATCGCGAAGTGATGGGCGCCACCAATCCGGAGAGCGCGCTGGAAGGAACCATCCGCAAAAAATTCGCGGTGTCGGTGACGGAGAACTCGGTTCACGGGTCCGACTCGCCGGAAAACGCCGCAACTGAAATCCGGCAGTTTTTCTCGGAAAACGAAATCGTCGGCTGAGGATCGCCGCGCTCACAAATCGAAAGACTTCAGGAGACCACCCATGGGTAAGCTATTCCGTTCCGCCGCCGTTATTGTCGCAGTCTGCTCCATGACCGCCATCGCCTGCGCCAAGGGCTATCCCGTCCCGCGCGAATACGTGCCCGATCCGGCGTTGCAACGCGCCTCGATGGCCAATCTCCAGGCGCGCGCCTCGAAGGGGTGCGTCGTGATGCAGACCCGCGACGCCCTCACTCAGGATGACAAGGAAGTGCGCCGCAAGTGTGACTGCTATGCCTCGGCGACGCTGAAATCCTTCACGCCGACGGAAGTCCAGTTCTATCGCGATAACGGCTATTTTGACGACAGCGGACGCGAAAAGGGCTTCAAGGCCTTGGATGCCTGTGGTCTGAAGCGGCCGTAGCGGCTCTTTTCTCCCGGTTTGACAACCAACGGCGCCCCCGGAGGCAGCAGCCTGCCGGCGGTTATCTCCGGCCGGTTTTATGCATCGCGGCGAATGGTCATCGGCGAGAAGGTTTGGGCAATCGGCATGATTTCAATTCTGTTGATGTTGACATAGGGCGGCTGCTCCACCGCGAACAGAATGCTGCGGGCGATGTCGTCGGGAACGAGATAGCGCACGTGTTCATAGTTCTTCTCGACCCGCGCCGTGTCGCCCTTGAAGCGCACCAGCGAAAACTCGGTGTCGCCGACCATGCCCGGCTCGATATTGGTGACCCTGAGCGGCGTGCCCGCGAGGTCGGCGCGCAGATTGAGGCTGAACTGCTTGACGAAGGCTTTTGTCGCGCCGTAGACATTGCCGCCGGGATAGGGGTAGGTTCCGGCGATGGAGCCGACGTTGACGATATGCCCGCGGCCGCGTTCCACCATCCCCGGCAGCAGCAGGTGCGTGAGGTGGGCCAACCCCGTCACATTGGTTTCAATCATTGTCAGCCAGTCTTCAAAACTGGCCCGGTGCGCCGGTTCCAGGCCGAGGGCCAAGCCGGCGTTGTTCACCAGAACGTCGATGTCGCTCCATTCCTTCGGCAGCGCCTCGAGCGCCGCTTTGACCACCGGACGATCGGAGACGTCGAGTTTCAACGGCAAAAAGTTTTCTCCCAACTCCGCCGCCAGCGCGTTGAGCTTTTCGGCGCGCCGCGCCGCGCCGATGACACGATATCCCTTGGCGACGAACATGCGGCTTGTGGCCGCGCCGAAACCGACCGAAGCGCCGGTGACCAGAACAATCATGGCAGTTCCTTTCAGAGTTTATGTCGATAATGAACGGTGAGAATGAGCCTTGCCGGCGGGGTTCATCTTACGAAACGCCGCCGATGCAGACATATTTGACCTCGATGAATTCTTCGATTCCGTAATGGGAGCCCTCGCGCCCGACACCGGATTCCTTGACGCCTCCGAAGGGGGCCACCGCGTTGGAAACCAGCCCGTCATTGACGCCGACAATGCCGTATTCCAGCGCCTCGGCCACCCGGATGACCCGGTTGACATCCCGCGTGTAAAAATAGGCGGCGAGCCCGTAAGGGGTGTCATTGGCGGCAGCGACGGCTTCCGCCTCGCTCGTGAACCGCAGCAGCGGCGCCACCGGGCCGAAAATCTCCTCCCGGGTGATACGCATGGCGTCGGTGACCCCGTCCAGAACGGTCGGCTCGAAGAAAGTACCGCCGAGCGCGTGGCGCTTGCCGCCGACAACAGCCCGCGCGCCCTTCGCCACGGCATCGGCGATGAGCTCTTCCACCTTTTTCACGGCGGACTCGTTGATGAGCGGCCCCTGTTCGACGCCGGGCTCCAATCCGGGGCCGACCTTGAGCGCCGAAACCGCCGCCTCCAGTTTTTGCAAAAACGTGGCGTAGATGCCTTCCTGCACATAGATGCGGTTGGCGCAAACGCAGGTCTGGCCGGAATTGCGGAACTTGCAGGCGATGGCGCCGGCAACCGCGGCGTCGGGGTCGGCGTCGTCAAAGACGATGAACGGCGCGTTGCCGCCCAGTTCCATGCTGACCTTTTTCACGGTTCCGGCGGTCTGCTGCATCAGCAGTTTCCCCACCTCGGTGGAGCCGGTAAAGGAGAGTTTGCGCACCGTCGGGTTGGTGGCGAGTTCGGTTCCGACATCGGCGGAACGGGCGGAGGTGATGAGGTTGAACACGCCCGCCGGGATGCCGGCGCGTTCGGCAAGATAGGCCAGCGCCAAGGCCGACAGCGGCGTTTCCCGCGACGGCCGGACAACCGCCGTGCATCCGGCGGCCAGCGCCGGGGACACCTTGCGCGTGATCATGGCCGTGGGGAAATTCCACGGCGTCACGGCGGCGATGACGCCCACCGGCTGTTTGACGA
>JAISTL010000178.1 GCA_031272615.1 Methylobacteriaceae bacterium
GGAGCCGGTCATGGCGAGGAACATCATGGCGGCGAGCAGCGACACCGGAATGGCGACGATGGCGACAAAAGTCGAGCGCCAATCCCGCAGGAACAGCAGGATCACCAGCACCACCAGGCCGACGCCCTCGATGAAGGTGCGCAGCACGCCCTCGATGGACAGCTTGATGTATTCGCTTTCGTCAAAGCAGATGATGACGTTGGTGTCCGGCGGCAGCGCGCTTTCCAGCTTGGCGAGCTCCTCGCGCACCAGGGTGGAGACCTCCAGGGTGTTGGCGGTGGACTGCTTGATGATGCCGATGCCGACGGCGGGAATGCCGTTGAGGAAGAATTCATAGCGTTCGTCTTCCGGCGCCAGCACCGCCGTCCCCACGTCCTCCAGACGCACCAGATAGCCGTCTTTGTTGGAAATGATGACCTTGGCGAATTGCTCGGGAGTGGTGAGACGGGAATCCGTTTTCACCGTGAACTCACGCTGGGAGGATTCGATGCGGCCGCCGGGCAATTCGACGTTCTGCGCCTTCACCGCGGCTTCCACATCCTGCACCGTCAGGCCGCGGGCCGCCAGCTGGCCGCGGTTGATGTTGATGCGCACCGCGTAGCGCCGCTCGCCGGCGAGGAAGGTGTTGGCCACGCCGGGCACGGTGGCGAGTTTGTCGACATAGGTGCGGTCGACGAATTCCGACAGCTCCATGGCGTCATAGAGGGTGGACGTCACGCCGATATACATGATGGGGCGCTGGTCGGAATCCGCCTTGCGGATGATGGGCGTTTCCGCCCCGTCGGGCAGGCTGCGGGCGGCGCGGCCGACGGCGTCGCGCACGTCCGAGGCGGCGTCTTCCATGTTGCGGTCAATGGTGAACTCGATATTGACGGAAGAGCGTTCATCGTTGCTGGTGGAGCGGATTTCCTTGATACCCTCGATGCCGGCCACCGCGCCCTCGATGATCTCGGTGATGCGGCTTTCAATCACCTCGTTGGAGGCGCCGCGGTAAATGGTGGACACCGACACCATCGGCGGGTCCACCGCCGGGGTTTCGCGCACCGGCAGCCGCATCATCGCGGCCAATCCGCCGATGATCAGCAGCAGGCTGACGACGATGGAAAACACCGGGCGGCGGATAAAGAGATCGGAAATCTGCATGACAACATCCTCACGCAAGGCGGCGCGGCGCGCCGGACCCTCACTTTGTCCCGGCAGCCGCGGCGGCTTGCTCCGCCGGCTGGGCGTCAATGGGTTCCGGGTCAGCCACAAGTCCCGGGCGGACCCGTTGAATGCCGCGGACAATCACCGTTTCGCCGGCCTTGACGCCGGAGAGGATCTCGGCGTATCCGCGCTGACGCTGGCCGATGATGAGGCCGCGCCGTTCCACCACGTTCTGGGGGCCGACCACATAGAGATAATGCTTCAACCCGTCGCTGACCACGGATTCCTCGGGGACCAGCACCGCCTCCTGCTTGTTGGCGACTTCGAGCCGCACCGAAAGGTACATGCCGGTTTTCAGCGCTTCATCGGGGTTGTCGAAATCCGCCGTCAGGCGCACCGAGCGGGCAACCGAATCCACCCGGGTATCGATGACCGATACCTTGCCGACAAATTCGCGGTTGGGGTAGGCGGCGGACAGCGCCCGCACCACCTGGCCCTGCTGCAGGCGCCCCAGCAGATTCTCCGGCACGGAAAAATCGATGCGGATGGTGGAGAGGTCATCCAGCGTGGTGATGATGGTGCCCGGCGAGATATAGGCGCCGACGGACACATTGCGGGAGCCGACCCGGCCCTTGAACGGCGCACGGATGATGAGGTCCCTCAGCCGCGCCTCGGCCACGCGGATGGCGGCGGCGGCGGAGGCCATGGCGGCTTCCTGGGCCCTGAGCTGGGCCGAGATGTCATCCACCTGGGCGGCGGCGCCGGAGCCGGTTTTCTGCAATTGCGTCGCCCGTTCGAGGCGGCGCGCCAGTTCATCGCGCTGCGCTTCGGCTTTTCTCAGTTCCGCCTGGGCGCGCTCCTTGTCGGCGATCTGCTCGTCACGGTTGAGACTCACCAGCTCTTCGCCCTCGGTCACCAGTTCGCCCTCGGAGAACTCGATGGTTTCGATGACGCCCGAGACCTTTGTGGTGACGGGAATGGAATTGAAGGCGCGGGCGTTGCCGACCGCCTCGCGGATTTCGGCGATGGTGCCGGCGACGGCTTGGGTGGTTTCCACCCGTACCGCCCGCGGCGCCTGGGCGGCCTGGGAGGTCTGCGCCCGGGCTTTCTCCGGCTTGATGAGGTCCGAAACTTGAGCCCCGAGGGCAACGATGCCGGCGGCCGCCAGAACGGAGACTACCAGAAACGAACGGGAAAGGCGCATCCAACCAAACCTTCTGCAGCGGCGCGGGTCACGCCTGGACAAATAATTCCGGAACACCGATTCGACACGGTATTCCCTCCCATTATGACCGGAAACAGTTTTCGTGCCAGAAAAAAAATGTAACAAATTGTAATGGCACGGCTGTTTCCCTCTCACATTTCAGGCGTATGCCCGGGAGTCCGCCCATCGGCCGACAGCCTGAAAAAAACGGATATCCACCGGATATCCGGTGTGCGGCCCGTTGCTCATCCGGCCGCCTTTTCCGGAGTTTCCAGGAGACGCAGATTATCCTTTACAGCATCCTGTATCTTCTCGAAAGCACGGACTTCGATCTGGCGCACGCGTTCCCGGGAAATATTGTATTCCTCGGAAAGCTCCTCCAGCGTGCGCGGCGGGTCGGCAAGGCGTCTGGCCTTGAAGATGGCGCGTTCCCGCTCGTTCAGGGTGGAGAGCGCCTGCTGCAGCGACGTCAGGCGGTTCTGGTTTTCCTCATCCTGAACCAGCACGTCCTCCAGGTCCGAGGTATCGTCCACCAGCCAGTCCTGCCATTCCGAGGGGTTGCCGTCGCTGCGCATCGGCGTGTTGAGGGACATGTCGCCGCCCAGGCGCCGGTTCATGTCGACAACCTCATGTTCAGGGACGCCGAGCTGACCGGCGATTTGTTTCACCTGTTCGGGCTGGAGGTCGCCGTCGTCGATGGCGGAGATGCGCCCCTTGAGTTTGCGCAGGTTGAAAAACAGCTTTTTCTGGTTGGCCGTGGTGCCGATTTTCACCAGCGACCAGGAGCGTAAAATGTACTCCTGAATCGACGCCTTGATCCACCAGATGGCATAGGTGGCAAGGCGGAAGCCCTTGTCCGGGTCAAAGCGTTTGACCGCCTGCATCAGGCCGATGCTGCCCTCGGACACCACCTCGTTGATGGGCAGGCCGTAGCCGCGGTAGCCCATGGCCACCTTGGCCACCAGGCGCAGGTGGGAGGTCACCAGCTTGTGGGCGGCGTCGGTGTCGCCGTGTTCGCGCCAGCGTTTGGCCAACATGTATTCCTCATCGGCGTCCAGCATGGGAAAGCGGCGTATCTCCTCGAGATAGCGCTGCAGGCCGCTTTCATGCGACAGCGAGGCAAGGGCAACGGATGAGGCCATCTGGTAAACCTGAAAAAGAGCCGCAAGACAAACCGCCCCGGAGGACGGGAAGACGTCATGTTCCTGGCGCGAAGATACTCCGGAAAAATGTCAAAATTATATTAGAGCAAATTCTCTTGGTTTTCCAGAAGAATCAGGCAGGGCGCGGTGACGGCCGTCACCACCCGTCCGCCGCTTTCAACGCCCGGTAAAGCCCGGCGAGATCCTCCGGCAACGGTGATTCAAAGCGCAAAACCTCGTCGCGTGTCGGGTGGGCAAAGCCGAGGACGGCCGCGTGCAACGCCTGCCGGCGCAGGGCCGCCGCGGTCCGGCGCGCCGCCCCGGCGAGCCGGTGCACCTTGGTTTTGAACCCGGCGCCATAGAGCGCGTCGCCAATCACCGGGTGGCCGATATGCGCCAGATGCACCCGAATCTGGTGGGTGCGGCCGGTTTCCAGGTGGAGCCGGAGCAGGGCGGCGGCGGGCTCGTTGAACCGGTCGCAGAAGGTTTCCTCGATGGTGTAGCGGGTGACGGCGGTTCTCGCGTCCGACGCGGTGGATACCGCCCGTTTCTCGCGGTTGAGGGTCGAGCGCGCCAGCGGCGCGTCGATGGTTGCGGCGGCGCGCGACGGTACGCCCCAGACGAAGGCGGTGTACGCGCGCTCCAACGGGCCGGAGCGGCCGTGGTCGGCAAACTGGGCGCGCAGGCTTGTGTAGGCCGCGGCGGTTTTGGCCACCACCAGCAACCCGCTGGTATCCTTGTCGAGACGGTGCACGATGCCCGGGCGCAGCGGGTCGCCGGTATCGGCAAGCCGGGCGCCGCAATGGTGGAGGAGGGCGTTGACCAGGGTGCCCGAGTCGTTGCCCGCCGCCGGATGGGTCACCATTCCCGCAGGCTTGTCAACCACGAGAACGTCGTCATCCTCATGGACCACGGCGAGCGGCAGAGCCTCGGCAAGCGGCGCGGCGGGCTGCCGCAGCGGCGGGGTGACGATGAAAACGCTGCCGGCCCGCACCTTGGCGGCGGCATTGGTGAGGGGCGCGCCGTCACACACCACCAGGCCATCGGCAACGGCGCGCTGCCAGCGGGCGCGGGAGAACTCCGGCAGCGCCGCGGCCAGCACCGCATCCAGACGTTTGCCCGCCATGGTTTTGGTGATGTCCAGACGAACGGGTTCAGCGGTGGAACCGGCGGGGTGGTTCGAAGGTGTATGCACGACTGTCAAGCCTTTACTCCGGAAGGTTTCTCACGAACAGCGCCGGTGTGGCCGGGGCGGTCCATCAGGCGGAGCGCCAGGTCCGACCATAATTCCCGGCGCAGGCCGGCGAGCTCCGCGGCGCTTTTCCATTGGGCGCCGGAGATTTCCGCTCCCGGCAGCGGCCGGTAACCCGGGGCGCAGCGGGCGAGATGAACCAGGCCGAGATGAACCAGGCCGACGGGGGTTTCGATTTCATTGATGACTCCCCTGTAGTCGAGGGTGATGCGGAGAGGGTCGAAATCAGCCAGTTCCTCGGCCAGTTCCCGCAGAATGCAGGCGTGCACGGTTTGCCGCAAATCCGGCCGGGCGTCGTTCTCTTCGATATGCCCGCCGAGCCCGACGGAATAAAGGCCGGTCAGGCGCTTTTCCGAGCCGTGGCGCTGATAGCAGAGATAGGCGCCGCCGGCATCGCGGACCAGAACATAGGGGATGAGCTGGCGGTGCGAGGTGTCGGTTTCCGCCCCGGCGCGCTCGAGCCAGCGCACCGGCCCGGGCCCGACGACGGTGAAGAAATCTTCGCTTGTGAAGGTTGTCCGGCTGATCCAGCGGTCCGGAAGCGCATGTGTGTCGACGCAGCAGATTCTCATGGCGCTATCCTGTCAAGCCGCTCCACGCACCACTCATGGATGTCCTGTTCGAACCGGCGCAGCAGCCGCAGTTTGGTTTTGGCGTCGGCGAAGGAAACAATCAGGCTGTTGCGGATCAGCACCAGGCAATCCCTGAGGGAAAGCCCGCCGCACAACCGGGCGGCCTCGTAGAATTCGTTGGAGACGAAGGTGCGGGAAATCCCGGGGTTATCGGTGGTCACCGTAACCTTCAACCCGCGTGTCATATAGTCGTTCAGCGGATAGGGGGCGTCCCCCGGCCTGCCGTAACCGACAATCTGCCGGTTGCTGGACGGGCACAGTTCGATGCCGATATTCCTGTCGATGAACAGCGGGATCAACTCCTCCCTGTCGGCGAGCTTGAGGCCGTGGCCGATGCGGTCGGCGCTCAAATGGTAGACCGCTTCCCAGATATTGTCGGCGGTTTCGGTTTCACCGGCGTGGATGGTGATATGGATGCACTTTTTCAGGAACGGCATGAACAGTTCCCGCAACCGGGCGGGAGAATTGGCGGACTCATCCCCGGCCAGGTCGATGCCGGCCAGTTTCTCGGCGAACCGCCGGTTGCGGTCAATCAGGCCGAGAACG
Source organism: Methylobacteriaceae bacterium (assembly GCA_031272615.1). Taxonomy (GTDB): domain Bacteria; phylum Pseudomonadota; class Alphaproteobacteria; order Rhizobiales; family Beijerinckiaceae; genus Hohaiivirga. The sequence continues at coordinate 5,923 of JAISTL010000178.1, forward strand.
GCGTCGATGCTGTTCCTGATGTCGTCATAACCGCTCTGCCGGCCGATGATGCAAATCAGGCGATACGTGATACCCGACCGGTCCATGGCGTCCATGATGGTTTCCACCACCTCGTCGATGCTCAGGCCTTCCCGCGTGTATTTGTAGGGAGAACAGCGGATTTCCACATAGCGGACATTGTCCGCCTTGAGGTTGGCGGCATAGATGTCAACGGTTCGGCTGATGGTTTCGCGGCTTTGCAGCAGGGCGCTGCCCTGATAATCCCCCAACGCCTGATAGGGGTTGATGCCGATGCGGTAATAGTTCTCAGGCTTGACCCTGTCGCCGAAAATGTGGGCGTCGAAAGCCGCCGGCTTATCGGAAAACCCCAGTATTTCCTTGATTTTTCCGTTGTCCAGCCCGCCTTTCCGGCAGCGGGCGACGTCAATGATCTCCTCCGCCGACAGCACGCCGCCGAGGTGCACGTGAAGGTCCGCCTTGGGCAGGGCTTTCAGGATTTCGAAATCCCGCTCGCGGGTGGCCGGGTCCTGTCCGATGATGACGCTCCGCAATTTGCGCAGGCTGCGCGGATGCAGGAAATAGAGCTTGCGGAAAATGTCCCGCTCGCCGTCGCGGTTGCGGATGCCGGTGTAGAAATTGTCATAAAGCTGGGCTGACTGTTGTTCCCGTTGGCGGATTTCCCGTTCGAGCCCGCCGTCCTCCGCGATGACGCCGCTCAGCGAAGGGTCAAAGGGAAATGCCGCGGCGGTGATTTCCCGTTCTCCCGTCGCTACCAGGAAGCTTTCCGGAATGTCCTTGTGCACGCATACCGGCAGAAAATACCGCGCGTAGGCTCCCGGGGGGCCCGTCAGGTCGTCTTTGCGGAATTCCGGCGGCGGGTTGATGTCCATGATGTGGAACATCGCCGAGCAGCCGAACAGCATACCCGCCTCGAACATGTCGACGCTCATGGTTTTCCTGCCGCCGGTCAGCGACAGATAAAGCTTGCCGTCCGGCCCGGTGAGTCCGGAGGCGTTCAGCACAATCCGGAACAGGAAGGAGCGGAAGGTGCGGATTTTCTCCCCGGTGTTCAAATCGTCAACGCCTTTGCAGGCGAAGGTTTTCACCGGAACGGCAAACCGTTTGCACCACTGCTCCAGCTCGGGAGGGGAGGGCTCTCCGGTTTTCCCGCCGGGCCTTTCGGTGGTGATGACCCAAAACTCGTCAACCGGCGTCACGTCACAGGTCCGCCGCAGCTCATCGACCGTCGGGTTGCCGGTGAAGAAATCGTAGACCGCCGGGTTGGTCCAGCCGACCAGTTCCGGCAGAACCTGCCAGCTGGCGCCGAGGGTGGTGACGAGAATCGTCTTGGTGCTGCGCATCGGCTGCTCCGCGGTGAATGGTACAATTTGCGATTATGTCAGAGCCGCGCCGGTTTGTCCCGTGTTTTTTGCGGGGGTCGCACGGGGCGCCGGGAACCTGAAAACCGGTGACATCGGCCGTCATGGACCTTCCCGCGCCGGGTCAAACACCGAAAGATATGATTGACAGCGCCCGGATACCGGAGGCACTCCCCGTGCGCGTCAACGGGCAGCCTACAATCCGCTGACGGGGAACCTCTGGATTGTGGTGGTTTTGACGGTTGGGTTGTCGCCGGTCACCGTCATGCGGCTGCGGCATCTCGACAAACCGGAAGGGTAGCGCAAGGGGACGCTCCTCGCGCCCGATGACCGCGGTTGGGGCGGCAACCGTTCGCTCATATCTCGTGTTCGACCCCCGCACCACGAAGACTATAGTGCCGGAGATTGACGGCAACGAAGCCCGCCACGCCAGGCGTATCGGCCGGTTTGGCAGGGGGCACCCACAAGCGGCGCCGGCGCCGTTCCGGCGTTTCGCAGGAAATCCGACAGGTCCGCCGCAGCAACCGCCGGTCCTCAGGTTTCCTCATAATTGACACTGAGGAGCAGATAGGCGATCAGCATGATCACGCCTATCGCGGGTTTGCCCATCAGCGTCGCCAGCAAGGCGCCTACCACCAGAACCGGCATCATGCACTCCTGTAAGTTCATGTCTCGCATCCCGCCTGAAACCGGTTAATGTCGGTGTCGTCGTTGAGTTCCGGCGGATGAAGACCCGGGCCGCGAAGTATCCGTTATCCTATTCACACTCTTGAATTCACGCACGTTAATCTGCGATTTCTTTCCGGCCGGGCCGGTCAGCGCCGCAGGCCGCTGCTCATCGGTTTAAAAGGGGCCCAACCCCCTGATAAAACCGGGATTCTTCCGAAGACGAACCCACGCGGCACGTTTATGTTTAACGCAATCTGAATGGAAGATAAATGACCAAATTCCTTAAATTTTGGTAAGCCTTCGTGACGGGATGGGGCGAAAGGCAACGGTTTGCGGCCGCGGCTGGTAGGTAATGCTCCCTAAAATAACTTTTTCGTTATGGTTGACGCCGTCCTTCGGTTCGCGTCATTTTCAGGAGAGGTCACGTTTCGGGCGTGCGGCGACTCGCAATCTTGCGGGAGTTTTACCGGGATTTAATTAGATGGGTCAAGACTCCGCGGAGTCCCGCCCCATACGGTTTTCGTGCCCGGTTCCGGCATCACTCCTCTTTATCCGGCGTGCGGTTCTTCTGGTGCTTCTCATCCGCTTTGACCGTCCGCAGGCGGACGGCAAGGCCCGGCGGCTCCCGGTCGGCGAAGCGGGACGTGAACGGCAGCAGGGCGTATCCGTTCTGATCGGGCGCCAAAATCCGGCTTTCCCGTCTCACCATGAACCGGTCCCTGGGCAGCCATATCACCTGTCCGGCGGAATGCGCCGCTGTGACCGCGGCCAGCGTGTCGGCGCGTCCGGGGTGTTTGCGGATGGGAACAAGCGGCCTGTCGGCGCCGAAATAGTGCGTCACCCGGTGCGGAACCGGGATGACCGGGCCGTCGGGGTATACTCTCGGCCGGTTGTCTTCCATGATATCGCCGTTGAAGGTCGTCACATTGTAAATGCGGTTTCTGAGAAACTCAACGGCGTCGGAAAGCGTCATCGTCATGGCAGGATGGTCTCCATCTGCTGCGCGGGCGCACGTCGCTGCCGAAGAGCGGTTTCATGGGAAGCTCCGGAGGTTCGGGTGCTCCGCCGGGGGGAGGGTACGCCAAGACCGCAGCAAAAACAACGGAAATCAATAAATTGCTTGCAAGGAACTCTGAAACCCGATGGGAAATGCTTGTTGAATCGTACCGATGGACGGACCGACTCCACAAGAATGGATGACTGCGTGGCTGCTGTTACAAGACAATTGGCGGAGAGGGGGAGATTCGAACTCCCGATAGACTTGCGCCTATGCCGCATTTCGAGTGCGGTGCAATCGACCACTCTGCCACCTCTCCGGGTGCGTCGGGGATTCGGCCGAAACGCGGGCTGATTATCACGAGTGTCGGCGAATAACAAGCGCTTTGTCGGAATGCGGACGTCGCTTGCCATCGTTCGGTTCGGCATGAAACAGACTGAACCCGGGTGGGGCGACCGCCTCCGGCTGCCGTTCTTTATCAAGTACTATTCGTTCTATCAACAGAAAAATACGTTATTCAGAACAAATCTGTCATCAGTCCGGATGCGGCCGGGAGGGGCAAAACGGCAGAATTCACGCACTATATCAATGCAATAACCAAAGAAACCCCACCGTGCCGGCAACAGCCCGCGGCGATTATTTCTCGCTGTTGAACGATTGTCTTGTTGACTTCAGCGAACGATTGGATTATGGCTGGCTTCCGTTGCGGTACGACAGGCAGAAACTCAAGCTTGGCGTGCCTTTCACCGAAACGATACATGTCGTTTCAGTTTTTCACAACTGCAAAAAAGCTGTTCATCAGGTTCGCCGTGTCGAACGCGTTCCTGAACAGAACGGGTTGAACACGAGGAAAAGATGTTCGCGGTTATCAAATCCGGCGGCAAGCAATACAAGGTCGCCAACAACGATGTGATTCGCATCGCCAGGGTCGACCGGGAACCGGGCGCCGAGGTCGTTTTCGACCAGGTGACCATGGTTTCCGACGGCACAAGTGTCACGGTCGGCGCGCCCCTTGTCGAGGGGCTGACGGTGACGGCCGAGGTCGTGGAGCAGGTCCGCGGCGACAAGGTCATCGCCTTCAAGAAGCGTCGCCGGCAGAATTCACGCCGCACCCGCGGCCATCGGCAGGAGTTCACCGTGGTGCGGATTACCGCCGTCGGTGATGAAAAGGCCGAACGCCCCGAGGAGGATGCGGCTGCCGAGGAAAGCGTCGTTGCGGAAACCGCCGGGGCGGAAGCCGCTGCGGCAAACGAACCGGCCGAACCGGCGGAAATTTCCGCTCCGGCCGCCGATGAAACTTGAAGTTGCGCGTAAACTGGTATAGAGCGCTCATTCGAATTGGAAATTTGGGAGAAATCTCATGGCTCACAAAAAAGCCGGTGGTTCATCGCGTAACGGTCGTGATTCAGACGGTCAGCGCCTCGGCATAAAAAAATACGGCAACGAGCACGTCGTCGCCGGCAATATCATTGTGCGTCAGCATGGTACCACCTGGCATCCGGGGACAAACGTCGGCATGGGCAAAGACCATACCCTGTTTGCGCTCTGTGACGGCAATGTCGAGTTTACCACGCGACGCGGTCGCACCTTCATTACCGTTGTACCGATGCAACAATCCACCGAATAGCCGGTGAGGGCAAAAAGAGTTCCCGCCGGTTTCACCAAGCCAAACCGGCGGATCTTCAAAAACCCAGTTTTCAGCCCGTTTATCGTTCACCCGGCAGAAGAACTGGAACCGATCCAAGGGGGAGGCAAGCGAAGGCCTCCCCTTCGTCTTATTTGCACCGCAAAGTCGTGCGACTACGACTAAAGTCGAATGACCGATGCGGAAGACGCCAACAGGATCGGAGAATATCATGTTTCCGGAATTGACGAGTGACGATGTGTTTCGGCTGGAAACCGCCCGGTTGTGGCTGCGCTGGCCGCGCCAGTCCGACGCGCCGACCATCATGCGCCTGGCGGGGGACAAGGCGGTGTCGGAAATGACCGCCAAGCTCCCCCATTCCCTCACCAAAGAGGCGGCGGAACAGTTCGTGTTCGAGGCGCGCCGCGCCAATGCCGGCGGCGCCTCCCTCACCCTGATGGCGTGTCTGCGCGAAAAACCGGATCAGGTCATCGGTTTGGTCAGCATCTTCCGCAGTGATGACGGCGAAACGCCGCAAATCGGCTATTGGCTCGCCAAGCGCTCCTGGGGCCAGGGCCTGATGACGGAAATCATCCATGCGACGCTGGATATGTTCTTTTTCCTCACCGGCGAACCGGTGCTGCACGCCTCCACCCGGCTCAACAATCCGGCGTCGCGGCGGGTGCTGGAAAAGTGCGCCTTTGAGTTCGAGGGCGAAGGGTTTTATGAGGCCGCCGACGGCAGGAATTTCGTGGTGCACAATTACCGCGTCACCCGTGACGCCTGGCTGAGGAA
>JAISTL010000182.1 GCA_031272615.1 Methylobacteriaceae bacterium
GCGATTTCCGAAAACGCCACCGAGATGGACAGGCCCAGCAATTCCACCGACACATAGCGCGGGAACGCCTTGGAGTGTTTGACCCGGGACTGGAAGGTGATGACGCGCTGCGCGACGTAGCCGATGCCGATCATCACCGCGTAGGAGAGCGCCGAGATCAGCGACGGGCGCAGCGCCGTTGCCAGCCTGAGACCGGTGGCGATGACGGTGAACCCGAGGGTCAGCGACACGCCCACCACGAAAAACCTGAAAATCTCCCGCTTCTGCGGCGAAAGCCCGGTGTAGAGGGAGAGTGGCGTGAGATCCATGGCCTGTTCCTGTCTCCGGCGTAACGACGGGCGGCGGAGGTGAGCGTCCGCCCGGCCCCCCCCTTTGTGCCCCTACCGACTGATTCCGTTGTTCATCGTTTACCATTTAACCCTTAAGGCCGGGTGAAATCAACTTTCAAGTTGAAGCCGAAGCAAAACCGCGGTACAAATTCCATTACGGTGCCAGCAACGGGAGGTTGAAGGAAATCGCGCCCCGGGACAAAGAAGGAAGCCCATGCGAAGAAGAAAACAGGCGGAAGGCAAAACCATACCCAAAGTGTTTTTTGGGCTGATTTTGGCGGCCATGTTTTCTGTCGCCTGGATGGCGGCGCCCGGGCTGTTCGGGGCGGAGCAGGAGGCGGACCCCGACGCCCAGTATGAGATGGGCCGGGAGATCGAAATGGGCAAAGGCGCCCGGGGGGACGTGGCGCAGGCCGCCGAATTGTATCGCAAAGCCGCTGAACATGGCCATGTCCAAGCCCAGAACCATCTGGCCACCCTCTATGCCGAGGGCCGGGGCGTGGCGCAGGATTATGTCGCCGCGCGGAAATGGTTCACCCGCGCTGCCGAAGCCGGCTACGCCGAAGCCCAGTATAATCTGGCAGTGATTTACGCCTACGGCTACGGGGTGCCCCAGGACGAGGTCATAGCGCAGAAATGGCTGCGCGCCGCCGCCGATCAGGGCATGTTCGAGGCGAAACACGCCCTCAAGGCCTATGAGCCGACGCCGGAACCGCCACCGCCACCGCCACCGCCTCCGAAGGCCAAACCGGACCCGGAACCGGCGGCCAAAGCCAAACCGGCCCAAGCCAAACCGGCCCAAGCCAGGCCGGCCCCTGCCAAACCGGCTGAAGCCAAACCCGCCAAAGCCAAACCGGCCAAAGCCAAACCGGCTCCGCAACGCGGCCGGAAGCGGTAAAGCGCCGCCGAACCGCGCCTTGCCGCGCAATGTGCCTGAAAAACCGATTTATTTCATGGGTCTCGGTGTATCGTAGACATAGAGAACGACGCCGAACACCCGGATGAGGTCGCCTTCGGCGAAGGAGGTTTCGCGGTCGACGATCAGCGGCTGCTGCCAGCGCGGGTCATCGGAATCCGGCCACAGTTCGGCCTTGCCCTGGCGCATGCGCCAGCGTTTGGCGGTGCGCTCGCGCAAATCGCCGCGATAGCGTTCGACGATGACGATATCGTTGTCTTCCAGCGCGAAGGGGTACTGCTCGAAAAAGGCGCAGCGCAGCCGCTGGCCGTCGCGGGCGAAGCGGTTGAGGGAGGTGCCGTGCACGACCATGTCGAACTGGGCTTCGACGGGGAAGCGCGAGTCCGGCGGGAACGGCGACGGGCTGAACTCCACCTCGTCCACGCCCTCCAGCCCCGAATCCACCCAGATGCCCGCCGCCGCCTCGCCGATGACGCGCACAATGCCGGGCCCTTCGACATATTCGAGCTTGGCCGAATCCTGGCGGCCGATGAGATAGTTCGGGTCACAATCCAGCCCGATGGCCAGTTTGCTCAGGTTCGAGCCGCGAACGCTGCGTTTGCGGCCGATGAGAATGTCGTTGACAAAGCCGCGTTCCAGCCCGGCGATGCGTGCCGCCTGAAACGGATTGCGGCGCAATTCCCTGAGGCGCTGCTCCACAAGGTCACGTAACGTTTGTTCATGTTCCGGTGTGTCGGCCATGAGTCGCTCCTTTCATTCCGGTGTGCGCCGCCCCGGGCGTCGCGGTATCGGGCAAGATGTTGATTCGATTATAGAACAAAAATAATCGCCGTCAACCGACATTTTACAATTGCAATGACGGAAGCATGAGACTATTAACTAAACTGTTTGTTCTGCAAATTCCCCGCAACGCAAGCCCGGGAGCAGAACGGGCGGACAGGATGGAACTGCGTAAACGTAACGAAAATATCGAAGGAAACAACGGCTATGACTGACACGACTGCTTGTCCGCAAACGATGGAAATATCCAGATATCCGGCCGGGGTGTTCACCGACGGCGCCCATATCATCAGGTTGGAAAAACTCCCGACTGCGAACCGTGAACTGCGCCCGGCCCTGGTGGTTGACCCCGATGCGCCGGTCAAACGCCGCGGACGGCCGCGGCTCCGGGCGGCGATGGTGAACATCCGCACCGACGTGCTGGAGTATGAATATGCCCATAACCACATCTCCGACACCGCCTATCTGGCCGGGCGGGTCTACCAGCGCACGCTGGAGGAGGGGTATCTGGCCTCGGTGTCGGCAGCCGGCACGACCCAAGAACGTATTGACAACAACATGGAGCCCGAGGAACACATGCGGGAGGTGCTGGATAAAATCACCCGGATGCAACGGATGCTGGAACGCACGCGGCCGTTGGTCGGCCTTGTCGGCGAGCGGGTGTTGCGCCGGGTTCTGCTGGAACGCGCCGGATTCGGCCAACTCGCCGCGATGGGCGACGGCGGGCCCATGAACCGCGGCGCCCGGCGTGCCGCCGCCGCCCGTCATGCCGTGCGTTTTCGCGATGCGCTGGAAGTTCTCGCCGGGCACTGGAGCGAGTGGAATGACGACAACGCCGACTGACGCCGCCTCCGCCGGTGAACACAACACCGGCGTTCGCCGTCCAGGGCGGCCGGGATGCTTTGCGGCGGCGGGGCGGACATGCCTCGCGCCGCCGCCGGGAACGCCGCGGCTGGTCCGAACCGTTCTCACCCCGCCGAGACGGTTTCCGCCACGACGATGGTCTGAGTTTGCGGAGCGGCGTCGTTCATCGCCATGGCGACGCCGACATGGATGGCAAACATCGGCACAAACACCAAGGTCAACAACAGACCGAGGACAAAAGCCGCCGAACGGCTCTCGTCGTTGTGCAGCGCAGCACCGGCATTGTTCGTGAGAGCGAGGCTGTTGAAGCTCATGACTCTGCTCCTTCCTGAATTTTTGGCCGTCAAAGGGCAAATCCAAGAGGAGCGTGCGTCAACTACTGAAGGCGACGCCGCTTCAACCCGGAAACACCCCCGACGGCGACCGACTGTGGTGGTCGCCTGACATGAAGTATTCCTCATAGATGACAACGGGCACACTGCGCCCGTCCCCACCGATATGAGTGAGTCGTCCGGCAAAGTCAAGTAAAAATCGCCCCCGCGGCGGCATCGGCCCGGGAAAAGCCGCCGGGCGGCGG
>JAISTL010000197.1 GCA_031272615.1 Methylobacteriaceae bacterium
GGCATTGTGCGCCAGGGCGGGAGCTGCCAGCGCCGCGACGAACGCCATCCGGTTGGGGCTGAGCTTCCACGCCGCAACCGCATAGCACAGCAGAGTCGCACCGATCCACAGGAAGCGGGCGGCGGTATACCCGAACACCCCGAACGGCATGAACACGAAAAACGCCTGCGGCGGGAACAACCAGTCAAGAATGCCGAACGGATCGTCATAGCCGAGAATGACAGCCTGCGCCTGTTTCATCAAGTCGGACTGATATGCATCGAGCGCCGCGCCCTCCAGCGCGAAACGCGCCGCACACCAGAAACTCATGAAATCCGACTTGTGCGGCTCAACCACCCGGCTGAACGTGGTGATATCAAAGAACGGAGGCACGACAATCCACAGGGTGTGCATCAGCAATACCATGCACAGGATCGCTTTGACGGAGTAGCGTCTCTTGAGGTCGCCATAGAATCCCGCGATTGTGTGGCGCATCGTTTCCCCGTGGATTGTTCCGTATCGCCGTTGACTGTCCAGCCGCCCCGCCCGCCGGCGACGCAGAGAACAATCAGTAACCTGAATTCCGCGCCATGGCAATTGCATGATGGCGAGACAGCGCGCGAACTTGGAGAAACGAAGATAAAAAACCCCGGGGCACAGGCTCCCCGGGGTGTTGACTGATGCGGCCTCGTGGCGGAAAACCGGCCGCGGACAAGGTATCGGAGCAAGCCCCGATATCAGTAATTGTAGGCGCGTTCGCCGTGGGAGGTGATGTCCAGGCCCTGACGTTCTTCGTCGGCCGTGACCCGCAACCCGATGATCAAATCCACCAGCTTGTAGAGGATGGCGGCGGCGATGCCGCAATAGAGCAGCGCGACCACAACGCCCAGCGCCTGATTGCAGAAAGTGGCGCCGATGGATTCAAACCCGTCGAAGCCGGTGCCGCCGAGGCTCGGGGCGATGAGAATGCCGGTCGCCAGCGAGCCCACGGTTCCGCCGACGCAGTGGATGCCGAACACATCGAGACTGTCGTCATATTTCAGGGCGTTCTTGACCGTGGAGCAGAACACCATGCATACCGGGCCGACAACCAGGCCGAGGATGAGCGAGCCCATGGGGCCGGCAAATCCCGCGGCGGGAGTCACCGCCACCAGACCGGCGACAACGCCGGACGCCAGGCCAAGCAGCGAGGGTTTGCCCTTGAAGCTCCATTCGGCGAACATCCACGAGGCGCCGCCGGCGGCGGTGGCCACGAAGGTGTTGATCCTGGCCAGGCCGGCCAGGCCGTTGGACGCCAGCGCCGAACCGGCGTTGAAACCGAACCAGCCGATCCACAGCAGGCTGGCGCCGATCATGGTCATGGTCAGCGAGTGCGGGGCCATGGGGTCATTACCGTAGCCGATGCGCCGCCCGATGATGATGGCGCCGATAAGCCCGGTCAAACCGGAATTGATGTGCACCACCGTGCCGCCGGCGAAGTCCCACACTCCCCAGGACTGCAGCAGTCCGTCGCCCCATACCATGTGGGCCATGGGGAAATAAATGAAGGTCGCCCACAGGATGATGAACGCCAGAATGGCGGAAAACTTGACGCGCTCGGCAAACCCGCCGATCACCAGGCAGGCGGTGATCATGGCGAAGGTCATCTGGAACGACACCCAGACGAACTCAGGGATGGTGCCGTTCAAGGTGTCCAGGGTAATTCCGGCGAGAAACGCCTTTTCGAAGCCGCCGACAAAGCTGTCCAGGCTGCCGCCGTTGGTAAAGGACATGGAATAGCCCCACAGCGGATAGATGACGCCGATGACGCAGGCGATGGCCAGCACCTGGGTCAGCACCGACAGCATGTTCTTGGTGCGCACCAGGCCGCCGTAGAACAGCGCGATGGCGGGCAGAACCATCAGGAAGACGAGAACCGTCGAGGTCATGATCCAGGCCGTGTCGGCCTTGTCGAGGGCGGCGGCGGCATCCGCGGCGGCCTCGACGGCCTCGGCGGGCGCGTCCTGGGCAAAGGCGATTGCCGGCAGAACAGCGGCCGTCAACAGAACGACAAGCCGCGCCGCCTTTTTTGCAAAGGAAGAACAGGGAAGCATCACGCAAATCTCCGATAGGTTGTGAAGACGAAGGAAATTCCGGCGCGCGGCGCGCTGACCGGCTTCAAACTTGAAAATGTAAGGAACCGGGGAACCCCGTTTGACCCGACCGGGAACCGTGGTCGACTCATCCGGGCCGTTCCCTTGCCGAACCCGGGGGTTACAAGGCGTCCTTGTCGGTTTCGCCGGTACGGATACGCACCACGTTGGTGACATCCATCACGAATATCTTGCCGTCGCCGATCTGGCCGGTCCGGCTGGTATCGGCAATAACCTGGATGACGCGATCCGCCATTTCGGCGGGAACCACGACCTCGATTTTGATTTTCGGAAGAAAATTGATCGCGTATTCCGCTCCACGATAGACTTCGGTATGCCCTTTTTGCCGACCGTATCCCTTGACCTCGGTCACAGTCAGACCAATGACGCCGAGCTCCTGAAGAGCGTCACGCACTTCGTCCAGCTTGAACGATTTAATGATCGCCATTACTAATTTCATATGCGTTTCCTTTTAGTCAGCATATTTTACCGTTCTGGGCATTCCGAATTCAAAAGTTTGAACTGGACGGCGATATATTGTCGTATTCCGTCCTATTTTCACGTATTTTGACTCTGCCCGATGTAAAATACACTCTAGCACAAACAGGTTGAATTTACAGAGCGTCTTCATAAGACTTTACGTCATAAGACTTTCAGTCATAAGACTTTAAGCGATACGACTTTTCGTCATAATACTTTCGTTTATCTCAGCACCTCGCTTTCCATCAAAGTAATCGCGTTCCTTCAGTCTTCCAAACCGCATACGCCGCCGCCGCTGTTCCGCGCACGCGCGAAACCCGGCGGAGAAACCGGCGGCATCCTATCGGAGATGTCTTCATGCCGCCGGTGAGCCGTATCGGTTCCGGTTCCCGTCGGCAACCTTACAGGATTGCCGCGACAGGTTGCAATACATTATCCGGAAAAATCTGCTGAATGTGCCGGTCGGACGCGGCGGACAGATCGCAATTCATTACAGGGAAATCAAGGGAACTCACGAGTCGAAGGAACGGGCGGCCGCCGCTTTCCGCCGGCCCACGCCGGCCGGCAATCGGTATGTTCACGGCCGTCACAACGAATCGACAAATTCACCGATACGGGCGAGACCGAGACGGATATCCTCTTCCGATACGGCAAAAGAAATACGCACATAGTCAACGCAATCCTTTGCAAACCCGATTCCGGGAACAACCGCCACATGCTTTTCCTCGAGAAGACGGGCGGCGAATACTTCACCCGAAAGCCCCGTGCCGGAAACATCCAGCAATACGTAAAATGCGCCTTTCGGTTCGGCGAATTGCAGACCCGGAACAGCCCGCAGCCCCTCCAACAACAACCGGCGCCGACGGGTAAACGCTGCCAGCTGAGCCGCTTTTTCCCGTTCCGTTTCCGGCGCAAGCATCGCCTTGGCGACGCCTTCCTGAATAAACGTCGGCGCACACGTGGTTTCGTATTGATGGACCTTCAGAAGGTGGGTCAGAAGGCGCGGATCAGCCGCCAGATAAGCCAGGCGCCAGCCGGTCATGGCGTAGGCTTTGGAAAAACCGTTCATCAGAATGGTGCGTTCACGCATTCCCGGAAAGGTGGCAATGCTGACGCAAACCGCATCGTCATAAAGGATTTCGTCGTAAATCTCATCTGAGAAAACCAGAAGATTCCGCTCCACCGCAATGGCCGCGACCTTCCTCAACACATCCTGATGATAAACCACTCCCGTTGGATTTCCGGGATTGTTGAGCACAATCATCCTGGTTTTGTCATTGACCGCCCGGCTCACTTCCCCGGGATCGATTTGCAGTTGATTTTCTTTGCGCAAAGGGATCGCTCGAACAACACCGCCGGCCATCTCGACGACATTGGCGTAATTCATGAAGGCCGGTGTAAAAACGATCACTTCGTCACCGGGGTTGATGAATGCCATGATAGCGTTGTTGATGGCCTCCGCACCGCCAACCGTTATGAGAATTTCCGTCTCGGGATCATATTTGAGCCCCGTCTTTCCGGCAATGGCCGCGGCTACTGCCCTGCGCAGCGACAAAGCGCCCCGGTTCGGAGCGTAATGCGTCATGTGGTTTCTTAACGCCCGGATGGTTTCTTCGGTAATTGGTTCCGGCGTATTGAAATCCGGTTCGCCAATCTGGAAATAAACCATATGGTGCCCTTGCTTCGCAAGCTCATTGGCCCGTTCCATCACTTTCCGCACCGGGGAAAACGGAACTTTGCGAATCCGTTCCGCGCCGTCATAAAAAGTTCCACCATTCATGATGCTTC
>JAISTL010000035.1 GCA_031272615.1 Methylobacteriaceae bacterium
CCAAGGCAGTTTCCTGTGTGTTTCCGAACGTGTTGCCGTTGTGTTGCGTGAATTCGGGCTCGGCGATAACCTTCGACCTGTCAACCTTTGGCAGGGCGACAGGACAACCCCCGTGGACGGAGGACCGTATCACATGGTGTTGGTGAGCGCACGTAAACGGGCATTTTTGCCGGACCAGTCAAATTTAAAGTCGTTTCCGAAAGGCGAAGGCCCATCCGGGGTTCGGTGGCTGACAAAAAGTTGGGTGCGGGACGGAGATGCTGCGCTTTCGCCTGACGCGCTTGAGGGGGCCGATCTGTGGCGGGACCCGGCGGTAAAGTCGGCTATATTTATCAGTGACCATTTGCTGCAGGCGTTTCGCAAAGCGAAAATCAGGGTGAACCTGGAACCGAAAAAGTGCAGACTTATCGGCCGCTGAACACGCGGGCGCTTCAAAGCCGCGTATGCCGGAAGCGCCGCATCGGGCTCCGGACAAGAAAAAGGCCCGGAACTCCCGTGTTCCGGACCTGAAGTTCACTGACAACCCCAACTTTCTTGTTGTTATCGCGGGCAATTTTATGGCCCGGCGGCGGTCATTCGGCCGCCAGGGCGCCGGAGCGCAGGAATGTGTCGCGGACAAAACCGGTGACCAGCTGTTCCTTGATGGACAGCGCCAGACGCGGGTTCCACAGCGCGGCGGTGGCGGCCATCACGGCGTCGGCGCCGGCGGCGCGGTATGCCCGGTAATCGCCGTAGTCGGAGACGCCGCCGACGCCGATGATGCGGTAGTTGAGGCCCAGCTCGTCACGCAAATCCGCCAGCCGCGCCGTCATGTCCAGCCCGGCCCAGCGGATGGCCCGGCCGCAGATGCCGCCTTCCGGCCGGTTCGCCGAGAGCGCCGGCGCGCCGTTTCCGGCGACGGGTTTCGCCGGCAGGGTGTTGACGGCGGAGAAACCGTCGACCATGTGGCCGACGCGGTTCACCAGCGCGCGTAACACCGCGTCATCACGGAAATAGGCGATTTTCAGTATCAGCGGATGCTCGGGCAGCACGTTCTTCACGGCGTGGACAATGCGCTCCACTTTGGCGACATCGAAGCACAACAGGGCGCGGTTACCCTCGTTGGGGCAGCTGAGATTGGCCTCCAGCACGGCAACGCCGGTTTCCGCCACCAGCCGGGCGGCCAGCGCGTAATCATCCTCGATGGCGCCGTTGCCGGGCGTGCCCTGGAAGCTGCCGGCGAGAATCTGCCCGCGTCCGGCGCATTTCTCCGCCGCCGCCATGTCGGGCTGCCAGATGTCCGGCGTGAAGGAGGGCACGCCGAAGGAATTGGTGATGCTCAGGTTCGCCTCGTCATAGCGGTCATCGGCGCGCACCGGTTCGCTCACCGGAGCGATGGACCCGGCCGGGTGGACGGCGAGGATGTTGGGCAGCGGGTGGCTCGCATGGGCCGACGTGCGCACGGTTTTGTACACGCAGAAATCGAAGCCGTGGCGGAAGGCGGCGGCGACATAGCGGGCGTTGAGCAGCGGCCCCGAGGGAATGCCGAAGGGCGTTTCCACATCCAGCCCGAACAGACGCCCGGAGAGCGGCATGCGTACCCGGGAGACGCCCGGGCGGGCGAAGGCCCCGAACGGCCCGTGTTCGTAGTTTTCCTCATAGCTCAGGGCAGGGTTGTAAAACGGCGTCATCTATACTCTTCCTTGTTTCAAAAGGGTCACTGATATCAATGGACGGTCAGGCCGAGAACCTTGCGGCCGTTTTCGGTGGCGACGCGCACCACATTGTCGAGGTCGGTGTAGCGGCAGCCGGTGATGAGCAGCTTCAGTTCCTCCCACATGTCGCCGTCGGAGAAGGGCAGCATGTAGTCACTGACGTTGTCGGTGCCGATGGCCACCGGAATGCCGTAGGCGGAGAATTCATCCACCGGGGTGAGCGAGTTGCGGGTCGGCCCGCGGTCTTCGCGGCGGGGGCTGTCAATCCAAGCGAAGGGGCAGGCGATGACCATCATGCCGGCCTCTTTCATCTTGCGGTAGAGCGCCTGCCGGTATTCCGCCCCGTGGGCGGTGATGGAAATGGAGTGGATGGCGACCACCCGGCCCTGCATGCCGTGCTCGATGGTTTTGTCGGTCAGCTGTTCGGTCTCGCGTTCGTCGTCGGAGTTGAACTGGTCGACATGCACGTGCACCATCTTGCCCTGGGCCTTGGCGGTTTCCATGAGGATATCCAGATGCTTCAGGCCGAAGCCGGGGCCGAAATCGCGCTCGTCGCGCCGCGGCAGCCCGCCGATGATGTCCACCCCGGCGGCGCCCCGGTCAAACCAGTACCGCGCCACCGGGTCGATGACGCCCTTCAGCGTCTGGTTGATGAGCTTGATGGTAATGTCGTTGCGGTAAACCTCCCGCGCCTTGAGGGCGCCCTTGAGGGCGCGGTCCTCGCACACCGGGTCGACATCGACGAAGGAGCCCATGGCCGTGACCCCCTGCTCGATCATGCGTTCCGCCGCCATGCTGAAGTGGCGGTAGTAATCGTCGACACTCATGGCGGCCTTGAGGCGGTCCACGGTGTCCCACTTTTCCATCAGGCTCTGCTTCTGATAGACATCGAAGCCCTCGCGGTTGATGGTGAAGGCGCGGTCGGCGTGGATGTGGGCGTTGATCCAGCCGCCGTTTCTCATGATGCTTTGCAACAGATACGCCTTGGTGCTCTCATCGCGGCGTTTGGTCAGCATCTCTTTGTTGGTCATGGCGTTCGTCTCCAGGTTGGCGTCAGGCCAAAAAAAATCCCCCGAAAACGGAGGATTGAAAAACACGTCTTGCTGAAAGGACTCGGGACTCGAAACCCGCCACACCCGGTTTGATTCGACTCCCTTTACGACGGATGCACCCGCCGGAACGGACTTCCCTGAAACTGAATGCCGTTTTGTGAAGCGCCGCGCCGGTCATTGGTGAACGTCGTCCTCAGGATAAGTGGTCACACTTGGGAGACCGGACGGGCGCAAGCAAAAAAATAGCCTCCTTGCGGAGGCTCAACGACCGACACCCCCCGACGCCGTTCCAGCGCCGTTGCCACATCACAAATGGATGGGGTGTCTCACGATGTTATGCTCTCAACTCGTCATAGTCTCGCCGCATGGGCAAATGGATGCCCGAGGCGCGACAGTTTGTCAAGCGCGATTTTTCCCGTGGTGAATAATGATTGAATTTCAATGCGCTAAAACTGGGGATAGAAAATGACCGCCGCCCGCCGGGGCAGCCGGACGCCTCGTGGGCGATGATTCGCGCCGCCGGGCCGTCGGGGAAACGGGCCACGACGGCCGGTTCCCCGCCCATCACTTCAATATGGCTGCGCCCCCACGGCATAAATGACACGCCGCCGCGTTTTGCCCCGCCCGGCGAGAATTCTTCAGCGGGCTTAATAACTCGTTAGGCATAATCCTTTAGGTTTCCCGCAGAGAAGTGTCGAATCACGGTCCGTGTCACGATTCGCACGTCCATGGGAATGAGTTATGTATTTGAGAGCTTTGTTGTTACTATGCATGGTGGTGGTGAGCTCGGCGGCGCCTCTTGCGGGTGAGGCGGCGGCTGAGGCGCAGCGCTCGCCGGCCTATTCCCCCGAGCACATCATCGACTCGGGGCACCGTTTCTTCGGAACGGTTTCCCGGGATTTCGCCATGGCGGTGCGCTCGGCCACCAAGCGCTGGGGAACTCCCAACGCGTACATTCTCGGTGAAGAAGCCTCGGGCGCCTTCGTCGGCGGCCTGCGGTACGGCGAAGGCCTGCTCTACACCCAGAACGGACGCCCGCAGAAAGTCTACTGGCAGGGGCCGTCCATCGGTTTTGACTGGGGCGGCGACGGCGCGCGCACCATGATGCTGGTTTATGATCTCAGGGGCCCGCAATCGATTTACAGGAGGTTCGCCGGAGTCAACGGCTCGGCCTATCTCATCGGCGGCTTCGGCATCACCGCCCTGACCAACGGCGGCATCACCGTTGTCCCCATCCGTTCCGGCGTCGGCGCCCGGTTCGGCGCCAATATCGGATATTTGAAGTTTACCCCCAAGGCGACGTGGAATCCGTTTTGAGCGACGGAGGAAGGGCGCCCCGGGGAGTGTTGTACCGGTTTGTGTTGAATGGTTTCCGTTTCCTTTTCCCTGTCGGAAGAGGCGGTTTGTTTCAAGGAGTTTGATTCATCGTGTCGATGATCACCCTCGCCATGTTTTCAGCCGGAGGTTTTCTGGCGGCCACGCTGTTGTGGCTGCTGATCATTCCGGTGGTGACGCGCTACACGCGCCGGTCGGCCCGCAAGCAGATCGAGGCGCAGTTCCCCATGACCGTGACGGAACTGGCGGCCCAGAAAGATCAGCTGCGCGCCGAATTCGCGGTGGAGCAGCGGCGCATCGAAAAGAAGGCGGAGGAAATCCTCGAATCAAAACAGAAAGTCATGGATGAGCTGGGGGTCAGCACCGCCCGTCTCATCGAACTGGAAAACTATATCGCTGACCGGGACCGCACCATACAGCAGTTGACGGACGATTTTCAGAAAAGGGAACGGGACTTTTCTGAAATGGACCGCATCACCCACGCTCTCCAGGGCAATATCAAATCCATCAAGAAGGATTTGCGTGAACTGGAAAAGCGCCACCAAACCACGCTCGACGAACTTGAAACGGCCAGGAAAGACGTTCAGATGGCGAAGAGAACCATCGACTCCCTCAATAAGGATATCTTTGAGAAAGACCGTACTATTGAGGAGCTTCAGAGGGAATACGCGGAATTGCAGGCGACCGCCCAGGAGATGATCGGGGAGATCGAAAGCAAGCGTAAGGAAACACAGGATGAACTGACGCGGGTGACCGCGGAGCTGGAGGAAGCCAACAGGGCGTTGACCGAAAGCCGCGCCTCACTGGATACCACCCGCGAACAGTACCGGGTGGTGGAGGAGCAGTTCAGCGAGCTGCGCGCCAACGCCGAGGGCCGCATCAAGGCTCTGGAACGGGAGCGCGACGAGGCCACCGGCCAGCTGGACGGCACCAACAAGGCCCTCGCTTCGGCCCAAGCCCTGGCGCGGCAGCTGCGCGAGGAACTCTCCAAGACACAGCAGGAATCCTCGGAAATCGGCGAATCCTACAAGGAAGCGCTGGACGCCCTCAAGACATCGAAAACCGACCTGGTACGCACCCGGGACGAGCTGGACTCCACCAAGCGCGAACTGGAAGGTCTGGCCAATGACTTCGACCAGCTGACGGAGAACTCCAGCCAAATCATCACCGAGCTGGAAAACCAGTTTGACCAGCAGCAGCTTGTGCTCGAGCAAACCCAGGCCGATTTTGAAAAGACGGAACGGGAGCTTGCGGAGACGACCAAGGCGCTGGCGGAATTGCGCGCCCGCAGGTCCTCCACCGAGACCGAGCTGGAACACACCCGCGCGGCGTGGAACGCGGTGACCGAGGAACTGAATGAACACAAGGCTCTGCTCAATGACACCACCGCGGCGCTGCGCCGGACGGAAGAGAGCCTGACGGCCCTGCGCGCCGAATACAACGAGATGGACTCCGGGCGGCGGCGCATGGCGACGGAGCTCTCGGAAATCCGCAGCCAGCTGGACCGCGCCTCCACCCAGCTCGACATCAAGACCGACATTCTGCAGCGCACCGAGCGCGAGCTTGTCGACATGAAGAAGGAATACGCCCGCATCAACGAAACCAACGCCACCCTGACGCGGGAACACGAAGACATGTCGGCCTCGTGGAAGAAGGCCGGCGGTGAGATTGAACGCCTGAAGGGCATGCTGGAGCATACCCAGACCGCGTTCAACGAGTTGCGTGCCGAGCACCGCAATTTCCTTGCCGATTATGACGCGGCGAAAAACGAGGTGCGGCTCGGCGCATCGGAACTGGCGGACATCAGGAACCAGCTGGCCCGCGCCCAGGAAACCGTTGCCGCGCTCAACCGCGACAAGACCGCGCTGGAAACCGAGCACTGGGAACGCCGCAAGGAGATGGAAAGCACCCGGATGCATGCCGAGGAGCTCTCCGTTGCCCTGGAACAGACGCGCGGAGTTGTCGCCGACCTTACCGAAAAACAACGCCGGGCCGCTGAAATCGCCGAACGGGACAAGCAGCTTGCCGTTCAGCGCTACACCGAACTGCAGAAGCAATACATGCAGGCCGAGGAGGATTTCAAGAAGGCGCGGATTGAAGCGATGGAAGCCTCCCGCGAGGTGGAGGCCCTGCGCGGCAAACACGACACCCTGGAGCAGGATTACAAGCTGGTCCGCGACGAGTTG
>JAISTL010000048.1 GCA_031272615.1 Methylobacteriaceae bacterium
AGGGAAACCGCCAGCATCGGGTTGGCGAGCTCGCCGAGGTGGACGATCTGCGGCGCCACCCCGGAGGTCGAGACGGTGATGCGCCGCCGCGACAGCGCCATGCCCTCGGCGTCGGAGAGAATATCGATGGATTTCACCACGTTGTCGAGGTTGAACAGCGGCTCGCCCATGCCCATGTAGACCACGTTGGAAATCAGCCGTCCGCCGGCGGAAACCGGCACAATCGCGCCGTCCGGCGGCGTCTGGCCGGGCCATTCGCCCAGAGTGTCGCGGGCGACGATGACCTGGGCGGCAATTTCCGCCGCGGTGAGATTGCGCACCCACGGCTGGGTGCCGGTGTGGCAGAAGGTGCAGGTCATGGTGCAGCCGACCTGGGAGGACACACACAGCGTTCCCCGGTCGTGTTCCGGGATGTAGACGCATTCGATTTCCGCGCCCTTGTCGAAGGCGTCGACGGGGGCCATGCGCAGCAGCCATTTGCGGGTGCCGTCGCGGGAGACCTGTTCCGCCGCCACTTCCGGCCGCTCCAGGGTGAAGGTATCGGCGAGGCGCTTGCGCAAATCCCTGGCGATGTTGCTCATGGAGTCGAAATCCCGGGCGCCGCGCACATAAATCCAGTTCCACAGCTGGGAGACCCGCATGCGCAGCTCCCGCTCCGGCACGTCGGCGAAGGTCAGCGAGCGGGTGAGAT
Organism: Methylobacteriaceae bacterium; assembly: GCA_031272615.1. Taxonomy (GTDB): domain Bacteria; phylum Pseudomonadota; class Alphaproteobacteria; order Rhizobiales; family Beijerinckiaceae; genus Hohaiivirga. The sequence continues at coordinate 692 of JAISTL010000048.1, forward strand.
CGGCGCGGGTCAAACCGACCAGCGACAGCTTTTCCCGGGGTGCAAACGCCGTTGCCGGTTTCTCGACGGTTTTGACCAGCGCCGGTTCGGGTGTCGGGGGTGTCGGTGTCTCAGGCATGGATTGCTCGTGGGTGAGGGTTCTCATCCCCGTCTGAATACAGGATTGTTCCGCTGAAATAAAGCCCCCAAATGGCCGCGCCGTCACCCGTCGTCGTCGGGGTCGTCGGGAAGGGCGGCGGTACGGAAGCGCTCGAACCGCCAAGCGACCGGCCTGGCGTCGTCGGGCGGAATTTCGAGGACAATCTGGCTGGTTGCCTGCGGGCCGTTTCCGGCGGAAAAAAACACGCTCTCCTCGAGAGCCGGGGCGTGCGGCGCGGCGGAAAAGCTCCAGCGTTCGCCGCCGCCGGTTTCCAGAATGACGACCGTGCCGCCCTCATCCATGTGGGTGCGGACGGTCGGCGCCAGGTGGAAACGGATGGTCAACGGCTTCGCCGGCGAGCGGCCGGCGGCAACGATCAGGGTATCCTCGCCGTTGAGAATATCGCCCTCGGGCGAGAGACTCCAACTGCGGCGGTGGTCGAAACCGAAGAGTTTCCGGTAGGCCGCATGGGCGGCGCTGATGTGGGCGGTCTGGTCGCCGTCTTCCTGTTCCAGGATGACGGATTCCGCGCCCGACAGCACCACCGGTCCGATACGGCGTATCAGCCAGCCGGTGACAAGACCGGTGAGCCCGCCATGGCTGTTCTCCAGAAATTCCGCCTGGGAGTCGCCGACGACGCCGAGGGTGGAGTGGGCGGCGGTGGAGCGTACCGCCAGTTCGAGGGCGGGGGAGGCGGAGAGCGGAGCGCCGCAGTTGACGACGAGCGGCTGGACGCCGCTTGTCAACTCGAAGGCGAGACACCCGGCGCAGGCCCGGCGCGATTGACTGAGCGGCGGCTGGGCGCCGACATCGGCAATCAGCACGGTTTCCCCCGCCTCGATGCGGATATAGCCGGAATAAGGCGCCCGGGCGTTGGGCTTGGCGCGCACATCGTCGTACATCAACAGGGTGGCCATATGATCCGTCGCCGTCAGCCCCATGCCGTTGAAATGGGCCAGCGATCCGTCTTTGAAGCAGAACATGCGCAGCATCGGCACCATGCGGTCAATGGCGGCCTGCAGCGCCTGCGGCACGGGAATGCCGCGGCTGGAATACACCTGGCGCAGGGGCAGCAGGTCCAGCAGCACATCGATCAGCACTCCGGGATTGCGGCTGATGTGCCCGCCGTCCGGTAAAATCTGGCGGTCCAACTCGCGGTTGAGCCAGCGCCCGGCTTTGCGGAAAACCCATTCCAGCCCTTCGCAGCACAGGCCGGCGTAACACAGCGCGATGATGGCCTGCAGCCGCGCATAGGGCTGCGGATGGTGCAGCGCGTCGCGCCGGGTTTTTTTCACCATGACGCCGATGACCCGCACGAAGCGCATGTAAAACGCGTGGTCGGCACCGTCGAGAATCAACGGCGACTGGCAGATGAAAGAAATCAGCCGGCGGGACACCACCGGCGTGGTGTTGGCGAGGGGGGCGCGGGAAAAGCCGACGCCGTTCATGAATTCCTGCACCAGCGTGCGGCCGTTGGCTTGGGCCAGGGCGGTTCCGGCGGCGCGCAGATGCCTCAGCCAGCCGAAGCCGTAAAGCGCTTCCGCCCACGCGGTTGAGGGCGGCGGCGCCACGAACGGCGAACTGCCCCCGGCGTGCACCGAATGGCCCTCAAATACAAAGTAACCGGCATAGATATCGTGGGCTTCCGTCGGGTCGGCGGTGCGCAGGTCCTGCGGCGCCAGCAGCATGCGTTTGGGGATGTACGGGCTGAGCCGCAGGTCAAAGGCAACTCCCGGCCATGCGGAAAACGCCCGCCAGGCTTCGCCGCAGGCAAGTTTCCAGATTTGAAACCGAGTGGCCCTTTCGCGCACTCCAACTCCTGTAACGACTTAGAACAACTCAACACACACCCGTTCCGGGATACCGGCATTTTCCACCATAAAGCTTAAAACTCGCCTAACGAAGCGCCAACGCATTGAAATATTGTCGGAGACACCCAAGCGGAAACCGCCGTTAAGCTAAACGCACAACAAGGCTTGCCAAAGCGGCGCCAAACAGGTAGAAGCGCTACCTGTCCGGGTGGACGCCGCGAATCGCGGAACCGCCGGAACCGGAAGCCGCAGTAGCTCAGCTGGTAGAGCACGTCATTCGTAATGATGGGGTCGGGAGTTCGAATCTCTCCTGCGGCACCAGTGAATTTTCCCAATCAACAGAATTTTGTCGAGGCGCGCCGCTTTTCTGTTGCGCGTCGGGCGTTTGGCGAAATAGTGTCGACACGCGGCGTTCAAATTACGCCGCCGACAGAAAAGGACACATTCCCATGCGGTTGACGATGATGATTGCGCTGCTCACCGGTGCGCTTTTGCTGTTCGCCGGTTGCACCACCGCCGGCGACAGGCTGAATGAGCGCTACAAGGCGGGCAATTACGACCTCTTCGAGCTGACGTCCTATGATCCCGAACATCCGCCGACGGCGGAGCAAAACGCCGAATGCATGAAGAAATACGGTGTGAACACCGAGTTGGCCATCTTGCGCAACCGCGCGGTCATCTTGGGGTATGGCGTCAAGGGCCGCAAAAAAACCCTGTTGCACTGTGAGATGACCATCCGCACCATACCCCGGCGGCGGTAACGGTCTCTTGGCGGACGGTCAACGAACATCTGAAAAAGATATTCTCCGATAACGAATTGACCGGGGCGCAGTTATCCGGACATTGCGGATAACCGCTTCCGACGGAAAAAGCTGCGATACGATGCACGATAACCTGAAGGCCATTATCGGCGCAGGGTACGGGTCAACTCACAACGTGCCGTGCAGTTTCGCAGGTGGACAATTTCGAGACCCTGTTGAGCAAGGTGATGAAATGACAAGTGGACACGATGGACTTGGTGGACGGGGGTGGACAATCCGGTCCACTCTACGATGGTCTATGTCCACCATGTCCACCGTGTCCACCGAGTCCACCAGTGAGCTATTCGACCCAACTCCGGCGCTTTTTGTTGTACATTTATAGAACTTTCTGCTATACTAACCCAAACTTTGTGCCGTTATGGGACACGACTCGCGCCTGTTGCATGGGCCGGGAAAGCGCGAACCCATCGGCGGGGTCGTCATGCCGGAGGTCGATGGGCATCGAACCGCCGGACGGGCTGAAAAGGGAGGTACGCCATGAGTGCGGGCAAAAACGTCGTCAGATCGTTTGAACAACAGAAAATCCGCTCGGTGTGGGATGAA
>JAISTL010000135.1 GCA_031272615.1 Methylobacteriaceae bacterium
GTTCGACCAGCGCGTATTGATACTCGGCGCAGGCGTCCAAGTGCTTCTGCAGAGTGTCGCCGGTCCAGCCCTCGTTGGCGTCGCAAATCAGGGTGGTATCGGGAGCGGCCAGACGCACCGCCTTGATGCGCTCCAGGTCTCCGTCCTTGCCGCCGAACTTGATTTTCAGCAGCGGGCGGTGGGCTTCGCGGGCGGCGTCTTCCGCCATGGCGTCCGGTGTGCCGAGGCTGACGGTGATGGTGGAGAGCGGCGAGGGCGAAGCGGAAAGCCCGGCGAGCTTGTAAACGGGAGTGCCGCTGCGCTTGGCTTCCAGGTCCCACAGGGCGCAGTCGATGGCGTTGCGCGCCGCGCCCGGCGGCATGAGGCTCTGCAGGGCTTCGCGGGTCAATCCGTCTCTCAGGTCGGCGCGCCGGTCCTCGATGAGCTGAACCACGCTGCCGACGCTTTCACCATAGCGCGGATAGGGCGTGCATTCCGCCCAGCCGGAAAACTCACCGTCGGTGAGGCGCACCGTCACCACCACCGCCTCGGTGCGGGTACCGCGGGAAATGGTGAAGGGATGGAGGAGAGCGAAGGAATCAACGGAAATTGTGAGCTTGACAGGCATGACCAACGCCTTTTGACCGGAAGGGAAAACCCCGCGACACGCGGGCCGGAAAGTTCCTTAAAACAAATCCCGGCGATGGGAAACCGGAATTTTGGGCTCTCAGCGGTTTTCAGGGGAGGACGGGATAAAGACAGATGCCGCCCTGGGGCAGAAGGGTGTCGTCGGGCGCCGCTTTTCCGTCGATATGTTAACAAAACGCTAGCCATACCCTGAAACGTATTGACGCGCGGCCGCGGCGGAAACCGGGTGTCCGCAAGTGAAAGAGAGCGGTGTGAGCGTGCCGCGGCGCAAAAAAGAAATGGTAAACGGCCCGTTCCTCCTGTAATAACGGCGTCGGCGCGTTATTTTCTTATCGCGAACGGCATCGGCGGGTTGCCCCGCCAAATCGATACCCCGGGCTTTGCCGCGAAGGAAGAGGTTGAGAGCTTGCAGACGAAGGATGCGCATGACGAAAACGCTCCGGGGTGCGAACGCTCCTCCGCGGATGGTTCGACACGGCTCAAGTTTTCCGGCTTTCTGACCTCGGAATACGGTGACGAGGCCGAAGAAGTGGTCAACCAACAGATTCGGCCGGCATCAGGCGGCGCCCGCACCGGCGAGTGTGTCATCGACCTTTCAGATTTGAAGCGCATGGATACGTTGGGGGCGTGGCTCGTTCAGAAGCTGGCGCGCGAGGCCGGGAAATCCGGCTTGGCGGTGCGAATCGACGGGGCGAGCGAGGCGCAGCGCATTCTTCTCGATGAAACCAGGGCCCGGAGTGACGAAGACGCGTTGCGGCGGCCATCCGGCCTTTTGGTTGTTCTGCGGGAGTTTGTCGAAGAAGTCGGACGGGCGGTGGTGGATGTCCGGGATGATCTGGTGAAGGGAATCGCCTTCATCGGAGAAATCACCATGAGTTTCTGGCGCGGTTTGCGCCGGCGGCGGGGCTTGCGGTTCCCGTCCATCGTCAACCAGATGCAGGTGGTTGCCTGGCGCGGCGTGCCCATCATTTCGCTCATCTGCTTTGTCGTCGGGGGGATTATCGCCCAGCAGGGCATTTTCCAGCTGAGTTATTTCGGCGCGACCCCCTTCGCCGTGGACCTCATCGGCATTCTCACCTGCCGCGAGTTGGCGGTGCTGCTCACCGCGATCATGGTCGCCGGCCGCTCCGGTTCGGCCTTTACAGCGGAAATCGGCGCCATGAAAATGAACGAGGAAATCGACGCGCTCAAGGTGATGGGCATGGACCCCATCAATGTGCTCATTCTGCCGCGACTCATCGCGCTGATTGTCGCCATGCCGATGCTGACCTTCATCGCCGAAATGGCGGCGTTTCTCGGCGGCGGCCTGGTGTGCTGGGTGTACGGTGACATCAGCCCGGACATCTTCCTGAGCCGCCTGAGGCCGTCCATCGGCATGAACACCTTTCTCGTCGGCATGATCAAGGCGCCGTTCATGGCGTTCGTCATCGGTATCATCGCCACCATGGAGGGCATGGCGGTGGAGGGTTCCTCGGAGTCGTTGGGCGTCCATGTGACCCAGTCGGTGGTGAAATCCATCTTCATGGTCATTGTCATGGATGGTCTGTTTGCCGTGTTCTTCGCGGCGATCAACTATTGAAAGGAATTGGCCCGCCGATGGTTGCAGCCCCGACACCTTTGCCCGCCGCTGGAGCCCCGGAGCGTCCGGTGCTGATCAGCGTGCGCGATCTCGAGGTCGGCTTCGGCGCAAAAACCATCATGAAGGGCTTGAGTCTCAATATCTACAAAGGGGAAATCCTCGGTTTCGTCGGCGCTTCCGGAACAGGAAAATCGGTTTTGACCCGCACCATTCTGGGGCTGGTGAGCAAACGCGCCGGAACCATCGAGGTGTTCGGCTACGATGTCGACCATCTCACACAACAGGAGGTTGCCAAAATCGGGCGGCGCTGGGGCGTGCTGTTCCAGCAGGGGGCGCTGTTCTCCTCGCTCACCGTCAAGCAGAATATCCAGGTGCCGATGCGGGAATATCTCAATCTCTCGGAGGAACTGCTGGATGAGCTGGCGGCGTTGAAAATCCGCATGGTCGGCCTGCGCGCCGACGCCGGCGACAAGTTTCCCTCGGAGCTTTCCGGCGGCATGATCAAGCGCGCGGCGCTGGCGCGGGCCCTGGCGCTGGACCCGGAAATCGTCTTTCTCGACGAACCGACCTCCGGGTTGGACCCGATTTCGGCGGCGGAATTCGACGATCTCATCGCCACCCTGCAAAAGACCTTGGGATTGACGGTTTTTATGGTAACCCACGACCTCGATAGCCTGTATGCTATCTGCAACCGGGTGGCGGCGCTCGGGGAGGGGCGGGTGATCGCGGAAGGACCGATTGACGTGGTGGCCAATTGGGATAATCCGTGGTTGCAGTCATATTTTCACGGCACGCGGGGGCGGGCTGCCGTTGCCGCCAAGGACACCGCCGGACAGGGAGTGCGCTGAAGCAATGGATACCAAAGCCAATTACGCACTGATAGGCATCTTTACGCTGGCGGTTCTCGCCGCCGCGTTCGGCTTTGTCTATTGGTTCGCGGTCACCACATCGTCAGCGGCGCGGTTCACCTTCGAGGTGGTGTTCGAGGGCTCCGTTTCGGGGTTGGCCAACGGTTCAGCGGTGTTGTTCAACGGTTTGAAAGTGGGTGAGGTCAAGGCGCTCTATCTCGATCCGGACAACCCGAAAAACGTGGTGGCCCTCGCGGTGGTGTCCGCCGACACGCCGGTGCGCTCGGATACCAAGGGGCGCCTGGAGTATCAAGGCTTGACCGGCGCCGCCCAGATTGCGCTGACCGGCGGTTCCGGCGACGCCGCGGAACTGCCCTTCGTTCCCGGGCATGATTATCAGGTGATTTACGCTGAAAAGAGCGACATGCAGGACCTGGTGGAAACGGCGCGCGCCGTGGCCCGCAAGGCGGACGACGTGCTGTCGGCGGTGGAATCCATCGTGCGCAACAACGAGGAAGCGATTTCCGATACGGTGGGCAATGTCCGCAAGTTTTCCAAAGCGCTGGGCGACAACGCCGAGGGAATTGACGAGCTGTTCCGCAAGGTCGGCGACGCCACGGAGAAAATCGGCCCGCTGGCCGACAAGCTGGCGCAGCTGTCTTCGGACCTGGATGCCATTGTGCTCAGCGTTGACCGGGGCAGCATCGGCAACATTGTCAAAAACACAGACGAATTTTCCGGAAAGCTGAATAAAGCGGCGGACCATCTTGACGAAATCGTTGAAGGGGTTCAAAGCTTTCTCGGGACGGCGGAAGGCAAGGAAGGCAGCGGCGCGTTCGCGGATATCCGGGAGGCGGCGAGATCTGTTCGTGAACTGGCGGATAATCTGAACCGGCAGGTGGACCAGATTTCCCCGGGGCTGGCGCGGTTCTCCGGTCCCGGTCTGCGGGAGTTCCAGGCGATGGCAAGCGATGCGCGCCGGGCGCTGGCGGAATTGAATCAGGTGTTGCGCAATATCGAGCGCAATCCGCAGCAGTTTATTTTCGGGGATCGCCCCCAGGTTCCGGCGTATAACGGGAGACGGTAGTGAAGACGTGGCGGGCAGGGTTCAGGCAAGGTCTCGGGCGGGCGTTTCGCGCCGTCGCGATGGCCGCTGTGCTGCCTGCTGTTTTGACGGCCTGCGGCGGCGGGGCGGTGACAACCTATGACCTTTCCACCGTGATCCCGTTCAAAGCGTCCGCGGCCCGCGACGGGTGGTCGGCGGGCGGGCAGATGGCGGTGGCCAAGCCCCTGGCCATTCAGATGTTCAGCGGCAACGAAATCCTGGTGAAATCGGCGGGCGGGACCATTTCCCGCGTCGGCGGCGCCCAGTGGGTGGACCAGTTGCCGGAGCTGGTGCAGACGCGCCTGGTGCAGAGCTTCGAGAACTCCGCCGGTCTCAGGTCGGTGTTCAAAACCGGAGCGGGGCTCACCTCGGATTATCTGTTGTCCACGGAAATCCGCGAGTTTTATATCGACGAGGCGCGGGGCGCCGCCGTTGTCGAACTCTCGGTGCGGCTGGTGGCGGATACCAGCGGGCGGGTGGTCAGGGCGAAGGTGTTCCGCGCCGAATATCCGGCGTCGGCGGGTGACGGGGCGGCGGCCGTCACCGGGCTGGATCAGGCGTTGTCGGCGGTGATGGCGGACATCGTGCGTTGGGTGACGGGACGCAGGCGGTAACACATTTAGAGCAGCAGGCAAAACCATAACGCGGATGACGGCGTGTCATCCGGCATTGATATCGGAGAACACATTCATGAGTCCACGCATTCATTTTTTCGGGGCGTCGCGCGCGGTGACCGGCTCCTGCTATCTGCTGGAAACCGGGAATACCCGTGTTCTGGTGGATTGCGGCATGTTTCAGGGGGCGAAGTCCGAAAAGGAACTCAACTACCGGCCGTTTCCCTTCGACCCGAAGTCGGTCCACTGCCTGTTGCTGACTCATGCCCATATCGACCATACCGGCCTGCTGCCGAAGCTCTCACGCAACGGTTTTTCGGGAACCATCCATGCCACGGCGCCGACCCAGGACCTCTGCGGGGTGATGCTGCCGGATTCCGGACATATTCAGGAAAGCGAAGTGGAGCAGCTCAACCGGCGCAACCGCCGGCGCGGGCGGGACGAGGTGACGCCCATCTACACCGAGGAGGACGCGCGGGAAACCCTGAACCTGTTCAAGCCGGTGGCGATGAAAACCTGGCTCGATGCCGCTCCCGGGGTGCGCGCCCGTTATTGGAACGCCGGGCATCTGTTGGGCTCGGCGTCCATCGAGGTGGAACTCACCGAAGACGGTCACACCACCCGCATTCTGTTTTCCGGCGACATTGGCCCGGAAAACAAGGCGCTGGAGCCGGATCCGGAGGCGCCGAAATCCTTCGATTACGTGTTGTGTGAATCGACCTACGGCAGCACGGACCGCCTCGAGGTGGGAGCGGACAAGCGCCGGGCGCTGCTGACGCAGGAAATCCTCAAGGCTGTGGGAGCGGGCGGGCCGCTGCTCATCCCCTCCTTCGCCGTGGAGCGCACCCAGGAACTGCTGGTGGACATCTATTACCTGTCGCAGTCCCATGCCATTCCCGACATTCCGGTGTTTGTCGATTCGCCGCTGGCGACGGAGGCGAGCCGCGTGTTCCTGAAATACGCCGCCAGCACCGATGACCCGGAGGATTTGCGGGCGGCGTTGAAATCCCAGTGGATTCGCTTCACCGAAGATGCCGACGAAAGCCGGCGTCTCAGCCGGGTGCGCGGCGCCCACATCATCATTTCGGCCAGCGGTATGGCCGACGCCGGGCGTATCCGCCACCATTTGAAGAACTGGTTGTGGCGTCCGGAAGGTTCGGTGCTGTTTGTCGGTTACCAGGCGATGGGCTCCATGGGGCGCATTCTGCTGGACGGCGCCCGCAAGGTGCGCATCCAGGGCGATGAAATCACCGTGCGCGCCTCCATCAATTCGCTGGATGTCTATTCCGGACACGCCGACGGCCCGGAACTGGCGCATTGGGTGGAGGAGCGGCTGCCGGTCTCGGGCAATGTGTTCCTCGTGCACGGCGAAGAAGCGTCCATCGAGGGGCTGAAAACGCGGTTGAGCGCGGTGATGCCGCCGGAGAAGGTCATGATACCGTCGCTGGACGACTGCTTTGAACTGACGCCCAGGGGCGCGGTCGCCAAGGCTCAGGACACCGTGGTGCGCCAGGGATACCGGCCGCAGGTCGGCAAGCTGGACTGGCACAACGACCTGTCTCAGCTGTTCATGGACATCAGCGACAAGGCGCGGGGCGCGGCGGACGAAAAAGCCCGCGCCGCGCTGCTGCGCCGCCTGCGTCGGGTGCTGGAAGAAGCGTAACGCCGGTGATGTTATGGTCATCCCCGGGGAGCGAGGCAATCCGGAGGTGATCTGGTGGACAGGGTGGACGGTCTATATTGACACCCTTGTTCACGGTTCCGGTTTTGCTTCGTGTCCGGTTTTCGGGGTACAGTTCAACGGCCGGCGCGCTACACCGCGATCAGCTCATAGCTGTCGGTGCCCATGCCCAGTTCCTTCATGTATTCCAGCTGGTGGAGGCCGCTGCGGCTCTCGAAGCGCTCGACGAGGGCGTGCCTGTGCGCCTCCGACAGGCCGTAGACCATGTCGACCGACGCCTTGTCGACAGCCAGAATATCCGTCGACGCGACAATGCCGATGTCGGGCGCGGTGGGTTCCGCGGCGCGCACGCCCATGCAGTCACAATCCACCGACAGTCTGTTCATCACGTTGATATAGGTGATGCGCTCGCCGAAACGGCTGGTGATGGCCTGGCCGCCTTCCACCATACGTTCGATGAATCGCGGGCCGCCGGACCACAGCTTGTCGCCCTCGCTGTGCAGCTGCTTCTTGCCGAGTTTGCCCGAGGCGCAGCCGATGGCGATGTTTTTCAGCGAGCCGCCGAAGCCGCCCATCGGGTGGCCCTTGAAATGGGTGAGGACCAGCATCGAGTCATAGTCGAGCAGGTGTTTGCCGACGGCGACTTCCTTCAGCTGTTTGCCGCCGGGAATGGGGAGGGGGACATCGCCCTCCTCATCGAGAATATCCACCGGGCAGAAGGTCCAGCCGTTGGTTTCAATAGTTTTCCTGTGCCCTTCGTTGGTGCTCCTCGGGCCGCCGTAGGCGACGTTACATTCGACGATGGTGCCGCCGGGAATGTCCTCCATCAGCGCCTTGACCAGGTCGCGGGAGAGGATATTCGGGCCGCCGGGTTCACCGGTGTGCACCTTGACGGCGATTTTGCCGGTGAGGCCGCCGTTGACCAGGGCATAGAGCCTGCGCAGCGAGGCGGCGCTGATCTCGCGGCTGAAATAGACCTTGGCCTTGCCGGGAGCGGCGGCGGGGGCGGCGCTGCCCTCGGAGGCTATGCCGGAAACAGCCAGCGCGCCGGTGGCGGCGATGAACCCGCGCCGCGAAAGGTCAACGGCGCCGGAGCTTTGAGGTGTGAGCGACATGGCGGAATCCCTCCTCGAAATCAACGTGTGGTTGCTATAGCATAGATGGGCACGGGGTAAAACCTCCCGCGGCAAATATCTGTTCCCGGGGTTTCGTTACGCTTCCGTGCTGACCAGCGGCAGCACGATCTCGGCTCGAAGCCCGCCCCCGGCGCGGTTTGAGAGCTTCACCCGGCCGCCGTGGGCCACCGCCACCGAGTTGACGATGGACAGGCCGAGGCCGGAGCCGCCGTCCACATCCCGGGCCTCGTTCAACCGCACGAAGGGTTTGAAGACGTCTTTCATCCTGTCTTCCGGGATGCCGGGGCCGTTGTCGTCAATGATGATGGAATAGTGGTGCGCGCTCTTTTCCAGGGAAACCACCGCGGCGGTGCCGTAGGTGACGGCGTTGCGCAGCAGGTTGGTGACGGCGCGGGTCATGGCCACCGAACGGCAGGACGACACCAGGTGATCCGGGAAGTCGTCGCTCAGGGTGACGTTGCGGCCCATGTCCTCGAAATCGGTGACGATGCCGCTGACCAGCGCCGCCATGTCGACGGGGCGCGGCGCCTCCCGGGTCACGTCGTCACGGGAGAAATCCAGGGTGCCTTCCACCATCTGGGTCATGGTGTCGACAATGCGCTGAATCGCCTCGCGTTCCACAGTGTCGTCAACCATCTCGGCGTGCAGGCGCAGCGCGGTGAGCGGCGTGCGCAAATCATGGCTGATGGCGGCCAGCATGGAGGTGCGGTCTTCGATAAAGGCGTTGAGGCGCTTCTGCATGATGTTGAAGGCGGAAATGGTTTCACGGATTTCTTCGGGGCCGGTTTCCGGCAGCGGCGCCACATTTTCGCCGACGCCCACCCGCTCCGCCGCTTCGGCCAGCGCCCGCATCGGCTTGGTGATGGAGCGGATGGTGAACAGCACGCCGAGCAAAATGAAAATGCCGCCCACTGAAAGAATGGGAATCAGATAAAACGGACGGGGCGTGAAGGCGCGTATCGGCCGGGTGATGCGGGCGTTGAGCCACTGGGTGTCGTCGACGCGCACCGAAACGCGCATCAGCATCTGCGGGAACGGGCGGCGGCGGGAGCGCGCGTCGGGCCTCTCCCGGTCAGGGCCGGCGAGCGACGGCGGGGGCTGCCGGTTTCTCCGGTCGAAGCCGAAACCGCGGTCCATGTCCGGCGGGCGCGCGCCTGTTTCTTCCTGCCGCTCCAGCCGGAACCGGATATTCTGTTCCGGCAGGTTCAGCTCCTGGGCGAGGGCGACGGCAATGTCCTGTTCTTCGTCGGTCATCCCCTCCCGGTCGGCGGCGGGGGTTTCATCGACGGAGAAATCGCCGCCGTACCAGGCGTGGTTCTCCACCATGGCGTGCCAAGAGCCCGGCGGAATCCGGCTGAGGTCCGACAGCACGTCGGACAGCCGTTCGGAGACAATCCCCAGGGTGATACGCTGGTCCACCAGCCGGGCGCGGAAATAGAACACCACGGAAATCAGGGCGGTGGCGGTGATGGTCGCCAGAATCGCCACGACCACCAACTGGGTGGCCAGGCGTCTGGGAGTGAGGGAAAACCCGGCACGCATCAGCGGGCGTCCGTTTTCGGCGCGATGCTCCTGACATCGGCAGCCAGCACGTAGCCGCCGCCCCATACGGTTTTGATCAGTTCCGGATTTTTCGAGTCCTTCTCCACCTTTTTGCGCAACCGGCTGATCTGGTTGTCGATACTGCGGTCGAACACCACCGCGTCGCGTCCCGCCGTCAAATCGAGCAGCTGGTCACGGGTCAGGGTGAGGTGCGGACGCTTGATGAAGACGGTCAAC
>JAISTL010000143.1 GCA_031272615.1 Methylobacteriaceae bacterium
TTTTTTTGTTCAGAACATGCTTCACGACGGCGATGTGGTCGGCTTGTCCGGGGGTGTTGCCGTCAACTCGCTCATCGGTTTTCTGGCGCCGGAGAAATGCACGCAGAAGATCGAGGTTCTGCAGTTGTCGGGGGTGTTTTCGGAGCAGAACCCGGAAAGCAGCGCCTTCTATGCCGCCCAGCAGATGGCTGGTAAATTCGGCTGTTCGTGGTCGCCGCTGCTGTTGCCGGTCATCGCCGATTCAATGCAGAGTCGGGAGATTTTGACGTCGGAACCGTCTTTTCGCGAGCTTGATGCCAAATTCAGTCAGGTGAATGTCGCCCTTGTCGGAGTCGGCTCCCTGGTCGGCGCCAATCCGGATTCAGAGCTTTATCGCCGCGGGTATCTCCGGGATGAAGACCTCACGGAACTGAGAAAACATGACGCCGTTGCCGTCATTCTCAGTCATATTCTTGATTCCAACGGCAATCCGCTGATTACTCCGGTGGCGGAACGCTCCATCTGCATGCCGCTGGAGCAGTTCAGAAAAGTGGCTTTTTCCATAGGCATTGCTGGCGGAGAAGCGAGAATTCGTCCGCTCTACGCGGCTCTCAAGGGTGGCTGGATCAACCACCTGATTACCGATTCCAACACCGCCAAGGGCGTCATGGCATTGGCGCGATGACAAACCGGCTTTATCCGAAGGAGATTTGAAGTGATCGATCTACGCAGTGATACCCTGACCAAACCCACACCGGCAATGCTGCAGAGCATCCTGTCGTCGGAGGTGGGTGATGACGGACGGCGCGACGCATCGGGCCGGGGTGAGGATCCGACGGTCAACAGGCTGATCGACCTGGCCGCGAAACTGACGGGAAAGGAATCCGCCACCTTCGTATCCACCGGAACGATGGGCAATCTGCTGGCGATGCTGAGCTATTGCCGGCGGGGAGAAAAGGCGGCGATCGCCGAGTGCCTGCACATCTACAGAACCGAAAAAGCGGCCTTCTCCCCGGAGTATTGCGGGATAGAGCCGGTGTTTTACAAAACCGACAAATTCGGCGCTCCCATTCTGGAGTCGCTCGAAGAGGTTCTGAAGCAGCAGGTCAAGGTTATCAGCATTGAAAGCAGCAACAATTTCTGCGGCGGCACCTTGATCCCCCTGGAGCGGATGGCCGAGATCCGGGCGCTGGCGGACAGCTACGGTGTTCCCGTCCATCTTGACGGCGCGCGCGTCTTCAATGCCGCCTCGGCGCTGGGTGTCGGAGTCGACAAAATCGCATCGTACGTCGACAGTGTGATGTTCTGTATTTCCAAGGGTCTGGGCGCTCCGGTCGGTTCACTGATATGCGGTGACGCCGCGTTCATCAAACGGGCGACCGGATTTGCCAAGGTTTACGGCGCCGTGATGCGGCAGGCCGGCGTTCTGGCCGCTCCGGGGATTGTCGCGCTGGGCGAGGCCTACGACGTGACCAAACGGGATAACGCCAACGCGCGGTTGATCGCCGGGCAGCTTGCGGCGGCCGGGGGAAAACTGGAGGTCGATCCGGAAACGGTCCAGACAAATATCGTCAAGGTGTTTGTCCGCGGCACCGGCAAACCCGCATCCGAGGTTCTCGGGGAGCTTGAAAAACTCGGGCTGAAGGCGGGCAGCGTCGATGCCGAAGCGTTCCGCCTCGTCCTGCATCGTGATGTCACGGATGAAGACGTCAGGGAGGGAGGAAGAATTATCTCCGAATATTCAACCAAATGACAATAACAATAACAATTAAAACAGCATAGCACTTTGCTTCATACCCATCGGGCAGGCGCCCGCTGCTGGAACACAACTGATAGTTTAACTCAAGGAGGCGATAACTATGAAGAAACCGAGTATTTCCCTGCTGTTGTGGTGCATGACGGTTTTAGCGGGAACCTGGGGGTTCACATCGTCCCCCGCTGTGGCGGACGATTATCCGGATCATTCCCTGCGCATTGTGGTCGGTTACGGCCCCGGCGGAGGGTCCGACCGGACGACCCGCACTCTCCAGAAATACCTTGAGAAACAATTCGGCAAGGAGGTTGTCGTCGAAAACATGGCGGGCGCCGGCGGCCTGGTGGCGCAGACGGCTCTGGCGCGCTCCAAGGCCGACGGCTACATGTTGACCAACATCAATTTCCCGGCCTTTGCCTATGGCGTCGTCATGCAGAAGCCGCCGTTCACCTTCAAAGATCTCATTCCGATGTGGGTGGAGGTGTGTGACCCGATCATTCTCGCCGTCAAAAAGGAATCGCCGTGGAACGATTTCGCGGATTTCGTCAAGGCGGTCAAAGACGCTCCGGGCAAGTATTCGGTGAGTGTCGCGAGCATGGGCGGACAGCACGCCAACGCTTTGTGGCTGAGGAAGAACCTGGGGCTCGATTACAAGATCGTTCCCTATAACAGCGGCGGAGAGGCGGCTTCGGCGCTGCTCGGCGGTCATGTGGATGCGGTGTTCGGGGACGCGGTTTCGCGGGCCGACATGAGGGATCTGCTCAAGAGCCTGGCCGTCGTCGACGACAAGCCGAATCCCATCTGGCCGGAAGGCAAGCCTCTGTATGAACAGCTCGAACAGTTCAAGGTGGAACTTCCGGTCAAGGCGTTCCAGGCCCGCTTCGGCGCATACTGGATCAAGGCCGAGTTCAAGGAGAAATATCCTGACCGGTACAAGAAACTCGTGGACGTCTTCAAGGCCGCGACCTCCGACCCGGAATACAAGGAAATGGCGGAAAAGAGCGGCATTACGCCCAGTCTGCTCAATGTCGAGGGAACGGGCCTCGATGGTGGTTTCAATTATCAGGCGTCCTTTGAGAAAGAGTATTCGGTGATCGAATCGGATATCGTTCCGTTATTCGAACAGAAATAACAGGGTGACATCATGTTCGTTTTCTCGCTTTGGGGACGCAGAATCCGGTTGGGACATCCTCTGATTGTCCTGTTCGTGATACTGTGCTTTTGCGGTGCGTATTACGCGCAGATTCGACATCTGTCGTTCGACGCCCGAATGTTTCCGACTTTTTTGATTGTCGGAATCGCCATCGCGGGATGCTTCATCGTCAAGGACAATGTGCAGATTGAGTCCGTCGGCGACGCGGAAACCCCCGCCGCCGACGGCGCTTCGAAGGAAACCGGAAACGTCTCGTTTCTTCCGTCCGGAACGGTTTTACTGTTCATGCTCGGGGGCGTGGTATCCATCGTTCTTTTCGTCAATACCATTGCCGTGTTGGCAATTTTGCCGGCCGCCGCTTTGATGTTGTATCTGGCCGGCGTGAGACGTTTGCCGATACTGATCGGCTTGCCGCCCGCTTTGGCATTGTTCATTTATCTCTTCTTCGAAAAATGGCTTTCGGTAATGTTGCCGAACATGCTCCAATACTAGCGTTTTTCGTGAACGCGGGTGTCGGTTGAACAGCACAAAATGCGACAAACAAAAGAGTCCGGAACGAAATCCGCCCCGGTGATCGGATGAGAAACAGAGAAAGGTGACCTGAAGATGGAAGATACCATCCTGTTGTTTATCAACGGTATCCATGCGGTCATGTCTTTCAAGATGATCGGATGGATGCTGCTGGGAACGGCATTGGGCCTTCTCGTTGGCGCGATCCCCGGATTCACCTCCTCGATGGCCACAGGGCTTTTGCTGCCGATGACATTCGGCATGCAGAGCGATGTTGCCATGGTGTTCCTGATTTCCGTTTATATCGCCGCGATCTACGGCGGCTCCATCACCGCGATCCTGCTCAATACTCCCGGTACGCCGGAATCGTCGGCCACCAGCTTTGACGGCTACGAGCTGACCCAGAAAGGCAAGGGCTGCGAGGCCATGGGGATTGCCTTCTGCGCCTCGGCCATCGGCGGCCTGATCAGTTACACGGTCATGTTTTTCGTGATGAAACCCATGGCCATGCTGGCTCTCAAATTCGGCCCGCCGGAAATGTTTCTGATTGCCGTCATGGGGATATCCGTGCTTGCCATGCTGACGACGGGGTCCATGGCCAAGACGGTCGCCGCCGGGTTTTTCGGGCTGCTGCTCGGAACCATCGGCATCGTGCCGACCGGCGAATGGCGGGCGACCTTCGGGTCGATGTTTCTGGCGGAAGGCGTTCAGGTCGTGCCGGCCATCATCGGTTTCTTCGCCTTTTCCGAAATCTTCGACATGGTGGACCGGGAAAACGTGATACGTTCCAGCCGGAACATCGTCTATAGCGTCCGCAAGATATTTTCCGGCATGCCGATGGCCCTGAGGCATCCGCTTCTGCTGCTGAAATCCGCTGTTATCGGCATCTTCATCGGCGCCATTCCGGCGGCGGGCGCCTCGGTGGCGGCCTTCGTCAGCTACGGCGAGGCCAAGCGCACCGCCAAACATCCGGAACAGTTCGGCCAAGGCGCGGTGGAAGGCGTTGTCGCACCGGAGAGCGCCAACAACGCGTCGACCGGCGGCGCCCTGATCACCACGCTGGCGCTGGGAGTTCCGGGAAGTTCGACCTGTGCGGTGCTGCTCGGCGCCATGATGATTCAGGGGTTGCACCCCGGTCCGCAATTACTGCGGGATCAGCTGCCGATGGTCTATACCATCATTGCCGCGGCGGTGATTTCCCAGCTCATCATGGTCGTCATGGCGGTTCTGCTGGGTTACTCCTTTACTTTTCTTCTCAAGGTCAGCACCAAGGTTCTGGCGCCGGCGCTCATCTTTTTCTGTATTGCCGGCGCCTATGCCGTGCGCAATGCGGCGTTTGACGTGTATTTGATGTTCGCTTTCGGCATCCTGGGCTGGTTCATGAAGCGACAGGGGTATTCCCTGCCCGCGGTGGTTCTGGGGATTGTGCTGGGGAGTATCGCCGACAACGAGTTGATGCGAACCTACGCGCTGTATGGTTCCGGTACCGTCACGAGCTTTTTCACGCGGCCGCTGTCTCTGATTATCCTGGCGTTCATGGTGTTGTGCCTGGTGCACAAGATCACGAGCGACCGACGCATACGCAAATTGAGGGCAACCAACAGAACGCAACAAGGAGGCGTTTGAATGAAAACAGACTTTTCGAAATGGAAGGAATCTCCGTCGTTTTATGCCGGCGACGCTCTTCACAAGGTAAAACAGGAGAAAATGCAGAAAGCCTTGGAGGAGCACGATCTGGCGGCGTTTCTTCTGACAAAGTCCGAGGCGGTACGCTACGTCACCGATTTTTACGTCAAAGGG
>JAISTL010000156.1 GCA_031272615.1 Methylobacteriaceae bacterium
GCCCAAACACTCGGCGCGCGGGTGCTCTCCACCCTTGTTGGTTCTCTCGGTGATGAATCGGTGTTGAGAACCTGTCATGTCGCGCTTGGCGGCGAGGTCGGCCGGCACCAGATCTTCTGCGCCTATCACGGCCGGGATGCCGAGGCCTATGTCAACGGCATCCAGATGGTGCGCGGCAATGAGCTCATCGACACCACGCTGCTCATGGACCATGTGGAGCCGGGCGGCATTTCCCGCGAACTGTTCAAAACCGTGGTGCGCGACAGTGGTGTCGGCGTGTTCCAGGGCAAGATTATCGTCGAACCCTTCGCCCAGAAGAGCGACGGGCGGATGATGTCCGCCGCCCTGCTGCTCAGCGAAAACGCCGCGATGAACAACAAGCCGGAACTGGAAATCTATGCCGACGATGTCGTGTGTGCCCACGGCGCCACCTGCGGCCAACCGGACGAAGACCTGCTGTTCTATCTGATGACCCGCGGAATTCCGAGAATCGAAGCCGAGGCCCTGGTGCTGCGGGCGTTTCTCGGCGAGGCGCTGGAGGGGCTGGAACACCCGGGTGTTGTCGAAGATATTGAAAAATACATCGGAATGTGGTTACACTCGCAAGTTGCCTGACAGCCCGGGGCACAGTGTCGGGAGGTGGGGATGATAACGAATTCAGGTTATGACGTGGAGGCTGTCCGCCGGGATTTTCCCATTCTGGCGGAACAGGTGAACGGCCGGCCGCTGGCCTACCTCGATAACGCCGCCTCGGCGCAAAAGCCCCGGGCGGTGATCGACGCCATGGTGAACTGTATGGAAACCGGGTACGCCAACGTTCACCGCGGTTTGCACACCATGGCCAACCGGGCGACCGAGGCCTACGAGGATGCCCGGGAGGCGGTGCGCGCCTACCTCAATGCCGCGGACGTCAACGAAATCGTTTTCACCAAATCCGCCACCGAAGCCTATAACCTCGTCGCGTCGAGCTTCGGGCGCCAATTCATCGGCGAAGGTGACGAAATCATCCTGTCCATCCTTGAGCACCATGCCAACATCGTTCCCTGGCACTTTCTGCGCGAACACAACGGTGCGGTGTTGCGCTGGGTTCCCGTTGACGACGACGGCAATTTTCTCGTCGATGCGTACGAGCGGCTGTTTTCACCGCGCACCAGGCTGGTTGCCGTCACCCACATGTCCAATGTCCTCGGCACCGTGACGCCGCTCGCCGACATTGTCCGCATTGCCCATGGGCACGGCGTGCCCGTTCTTGTTGACGGCGCCCAGGGGGCGGTGCACGAAGAGGTGGATGTGCGGGCCCTCGACGTGGATTTTTATGGGATTACCGGCCACAAGCTCTATGGCCCCACCGGCATCGGCGCGCTTTACGGCAAGGCGGAATGGCTGGAGCGACTCGGCCCCTATCAGGGCGGCGGCGAAATGATTGACCGCGTCACCATGGATGAGGTGACCTACAACCACCCGCCGCACCGTTTTGAGGCCGGAACCCCGCCGATTGTCGAATCTGTTGGTTTGGCGGCGGCTTTGCGTTATATTGGCTCTGTGGGAAAGGCAAACATCCGCGCCCATGAACGCGGGCTTCTCGACTATGCTCTGCGGCGACTGGGCGGGATTAACGCTGTGACCGTGCACGGGCGGCCGAAGGAGCGGGGTGCAATCCTTTCATTTTCGGTGAGAGGCGCGCATCCCCATGATGTGTCGGCGGTTCTTGACCGCTACGGCGTTGCCGTGCGGGCGGGGACGCATTGCGCGATGCCTCTGCTCGCCCGCTTCGGGGAGACCGCCACCTGCCGGGCGTCCTTCGGTTTGTATAATACACGGCAGGAGGTGGATACCCTGACGGAAGCTCTCATCAAGGCGGAAAGCCTGTTTTCTTGAGGAACGGACGTGACTGAGACTGTAACGAACGAGATGATGCCGAATACGCCGGATTTTGTCATACCCGGCGATGTGGTTCCGGAAGAGGCGGAGCGCCTGATGGATGACATCACCTCCGCCCTGAAAACCGTGTTCGACCCGGAGATTCCGGTGGACATTTATGAACTCGGGCTCATCTATCGGGTGGAGGTGAAAGAAGACCGCTCGGTTGACATCAATATGACGCTGACGGCGCCCGGCTGCCCGGTGGCGGGGGACTTGAAGGTCGGCGTGGAGGATGCGGTGTCCGCCGTTCCCGGCGTGCAGGATGTATCCGTCCGCATTGTGTTCGAGCCGCCGTGGGATCAGAGCCGGATGTCCGACGCCGCCCGGGTCGGTTTGGATATGTGGTGAATGAGCGTGGAAAACGGAACACCCTCCATGAAAGCCATGACGTTGACCGATGCCGCCGCTGAGCGCGTCAAACAGATTCTTGCCGCCTCCGGCCCCGAGGTCATCGGTATCCACGTCGGAGTCAAGAACGGCGGCTGCGCCGGCATGAACTACGTGCTGAATCTCGCCAAGTCGGTGGATGCGCTGGACGAGGTTGTGGAAGACAAGGGCGTCAGGATTGTCATTGACGGCAAATCCCTGCTGTTTCTCATCGGCACCGAGCTGGACTTTCAAACCGACAAAATGGCGTCGAAGTTTGTCTTCAACAATCCCAACCAGACGGCGGCCTGCGGCTGCGGGGAATCCGTTGCCATCAAGCCGCGCGCCCCCGAGTCCGCGCACAACAACTGACAGGCCGCCCCTTTCCGGCCAAGCATCAAAGCCTTTGAGCGTCGTGGTCCGGTCAGGGGTGTTTGGCCGGCAGGGCCCCCGCTTCAAGTCCCGCCTGAACGAGCCGCCCGAGCAGACTGGTGTATTCCTCCGTGCCGATGCGGGCGCGCCACCGGCGCAGTGTATCCGCCTCCACCGGCCGGTTCCATTGAAACTCGCGGAACCCGCAGAAATACTGCCAGTAGGGGTTTTCAATCCATTGGGCGAGAACCTGATCATCGGTGAGGTCATGAACATGCCGCAGATAGTGCAAGCCCACCATCAGACGGGTCGGCTTTGCCGGACGCCCGACCGAGCGGAAATACCTGCCGTAGGAACCGGAAAACCCCTGCCAGT
>JAISTL010000230.1 GCA_031272615.1 Methylobacteriaceae bacterium
AAAACTCCTGTTCACCTTCCGCACCAGCGGATGGTTTCTGAAGTACGCAATCTGCTCGTCGGTGAATGTGTTATGCGGCGCAGCCATGGAAACCCCCTGGTTTGGGTGGACGGAGTGGACCTGGTGGACCTGGTGGACCGGGTGGACAGAGTGGACAGTGAACGCCCGTGATAATGCAGAAATGAAGTAAAGTCAAAGCCGGAAACTGTGTCCGTTTCGTCCACTCCGTCCGCCGGCGCCGGCCAGGCGGGAACCGGTTGCTGCTCCGCGTTGGTCATGCGGGTTGCAGGACCTGTCCATCTTGTTGCGGGAGGCATAAGGGCAAGGAAAAAGCAACCGGAAGACGGGTTTTCCGGTCCACGGACCGAATCTGCGTCGTACGTTGAGAATGTGAAGTTAACTCTGTAAATTTTTGTGAGCCGCGGAGGCCTTCTGTGATATATATTGAGAGAGCGGCATAGGAGGCATTGTGATGGCGACGAGGCGTGAACTGAGTGTTGAGAAGCGAGAGTTATTATCGCGATTTATTGAGGAGTATGGGATTCGGAGTGCGTCGGACATACAGACGGCGTTGAAGGATTTGCTTGGTGATACGCTTGAAGAGATGCTTCAGGCAGAGATGAAGGAGCATCTTGGATATGGGGAGTATGAGCGTTCTGAGAACAAGAATTCGCGGAACGGTTTGAAGAAGAAGCGTGTTCGGAGCAACTACGGGGAGATAGAGATATCTGTACCGCAGGATCGGGAAGGGAGTTTTGAGCCGAAGGTTATCGGGAAGCGACAGAGGGACATATCTGAGGTTGAGGAGAAGATCATAGGGATGTACGCTCGCGGGATGACGACGCGACAGATCTCGGAGCAGATTGAGGAGATATATGGGTTTGATGTGAGTGAGGGCTTTATTTCGGATGTGACGGATCGTTTGCTTCCGCGGATAGAGGAGTGGCAGCATCGGCCGTTGAGTGAAGTGTATCCGATTGTGATGATAGATGCGGTATATTTTTCTGTTCGGACGGAGGGGGTTGTCAGGAAGCTTGCGGCGTATGTCGTGCTTGGGGTGAATTGTGACGGGTACAAGGATGTTCTTGGGATATATGTTGGAGCGAATGAGAGCGCCAAATACTGGCTTGGGGTACTGAACGAGCTGAAGAACCGTGGGGTCAAGGACATTCTTTTGATTTGCGCTGATGGTTTGACGGGGATGAAGGAGGCGATTGAGGGTGCGTTTGCGAAGACGGAGTATCAGCGTTGCCTTGTCCACCAGGTGAGGTCGTCGTTGAAGTATGTTGGCGAGAAGCACCGGAAGGAGTTTGCCGGGGATCTCAGGACGATTTATCAGGCTCCGAATGAGGAGGCAGCCTTGGCGCGGCTTTCGCAGGTGACGGAGAAGTGGGACGCGCACTACCCGCATGCGATGAAGGGCTGGGCGAAGAACTGGGACGTCATCAGGCCGATATTCAAGTTTTCTGCGGCGGTGAGAAAGGTGATTTACACGACCAACGCCATAGAATCGCTGAACAGCAGCTACCGGCGTCTGAACCGCAGCCGGAGCGTGTTTCCGCATGAAACGGCCCTGCTGAAGGCGCTGTACCTGGCGACGGTCGGCATCACCGGGAAATGGACGATGCCGCTTCGCGACTGGGGCAAGATCCGCGGTGAGCTGGAAATCATGTACGAGGGCCGTTTCCCCGAATAGCCCATAGGGCAACGGTTTTCGCAGCGAAATTTTTACGGGATTTCCGGTCGGCCTACGGCCTCCCTCCAATCCCGTAAAAATTTCGCCCCCCGCGTGCACGGGAAATCACTTGACTGGGAGAAAGAACACACTCATAAACTGAAATCGCCGATGAGCCCCGTACGGAACTCTCCGCACATGGCGTTTAACCTTCACAGAATGCCAATTTACAGACTTTCCTTCACACTCCCGAGAGAAGGATAAATAACATGGATAGAACCCAATATCTGTTCGATGGCAGACTGCATGGCAAGAACAGGCTTGTTCTCGCGGTCGTGCAAAAATACGTTTTCGACCATCCTGGAATATCGGCCGAAAAACTCATGATGGTATTCGACAGGAGCCTGCAGAATCCCGGAACACTTGGTGTTGTTCGAATCCTCGATGATGTCAAACGTTCGTGCTCGGATTACGAAAGAAGGTTCTTCATAAAATCCGGTGAAGTCATCAAAACGTCTTCCAAGGACTGCGTGGTGTGTACCCAGTGGGCAGCACATTACAACATCGAGAAATTCCTCGATAAAGCGAAATCGCTGGGTTACGACATCATTCCGCGTCCATGACGCCCTGCGGATCGACGGGAAACGGGAACGTAAAGGGCTGTCTGTAAAACGATATCCTGTGTTGTTCTTGCATATGCCGCGGAAGAGGGGCCGAGAGGCCCCTTCCGGATGCCCCTACCCCGCCCCCAAGCGTCGCTGTCAAATCCCCATGCCGTTGAGTTCGCGCCGCAGCGCTTCGACCCGGGGCTGCGCGGTGGGAGAAAACGGAAACACCCGCAGCAGCCGCTCATACACCAAAAGCGCCGCCTCGTACTGTTCGCTTTCCAGCAGCATCATCCCCAGGAATTCCATGGCGTTGAAATGCCGCGGCTCGATTTGCAGCGCCCGGAGCAGATTGCCGAAGGCCATGTCGGCATCGTCGACCATCTGGAAGAACACCGCCTGCTGCACCCAGGCGTCGGCCCACCCCGGCTCCAGCGCCAGCACCCGGTCCGCCAGCTCGATGGCGGCATCGGGGTTGCCGTCTTCGGCGCTTGTCACGGCGCGGCGCATCAGCAGGTCGGCGGTGGGCGACCCGGATTTGCCGAGCCGCCGCTCGATGAGCCCGGCCACACCGACGGCCTCCTCCTGGTCCTCGGCGTTTGCCAGGCGCTCGAACAGGTCATCGAGGGTCGGCGGCCTGCGCTTCGTCTCGGGCGCAGGGTCCGACAGTTCGGGTTCGTCCTGCGGCATCTGAGGCACTTGCGGGAACGGCGGCAGCTGCGCCGCAACCGGCCCCGCCAGCAGGGCCAGCACACCGATGACGGAAAGAACAGTTGTTTTTCGGTCCACTCTCATACGCTTCCTTCCCGGGAAAAGCGCCCCCGGCCCTTCCGTTTCCGCCAAAACCCCATTATATCTCAAGTTCGTGAAAAGGGATATGTCCATGTTTCGGTGACGGCCGCTGTACCCGATTTCAGGTAGGCGCGCAAATCCGTGGTTTCGCCCGCCGGGAGCCGCACGTCGAAGCTCGCCCGGAACCCTTTGATTTCCTCATTGGGAACCAGCGACACCGCGGTGACGGCGCCCACGGTGGTTGTCGGCACCAGCTCCACCGACGCCGCCACCGGCTGGTAATAGGCCAAATCGCCCCCGGAAAAATCCACAATAAAACGCGTGGCGCCGTCGTCGCCGCCGCCGGCGTTGCGCGCCGGCATGATAAACGTATTGATCACCTTGCCGCCGGGGTCCAGATGGTCGTCGGAACTCAACGCCTTGATATTGTAGGAGAACGAATATTCGTGCCCGGCTTGCGGCGCCGCCGCCGGCCGCCAGTGGACCCGGATGTTGTCACC
Organism: Methylobacteriaceae bacterium; assembly: GCA_031272615.1. Lineage (GTDB taxonomy): Bacteria > Pseudomonadota > Alphaproteobacteria > Rhizobiales > Beijerinckiaceae > Hohaiivirga. The sequence goes on from JAISTL010000230.1 coordinate 3,573, forward strand.
GGTTTCATCCGCCGCGGGTTGTTCCACCATCTCGATATGGCCCTTGCCCCATGGCCCGAGGAACTCCACCCAGTAACTCGGCCGCCGGTGATAGAGGGCGTCCAGGTCCTGGTAGGATTCAAACTGCCGGTCGCGCTGCATCAGGCCGAAGCCGCGGGGGTTGTCATCCTGAAACGCCGACACCCGTTTTTCCGCCGGGTTGCGCAGCGGCCGCCAGATCCACTCGCCGGTTCCGGTGTGCATCAGCAAACCGTCGGAATCATGGAGCTCCCGGTGGAATCCGTCGGCGCGCGGCCCGGGGTTGTTTTCCCCTGAAAAATACATGGTGGCGAGCGGCGCCAGGCCGACACCGTCGAGCGTCCGCCGTGGGAACAGCGTCGCGAAAATGTCCACCGACGTGCGCACCGCGGGGTAAATCTGAAAGCGGTACGCTCCGGCCACCGCTGGACTGTCCAGCAGCGCATGGACGACACAAACCCCTTCCCGGGCCCGCGAGGCGTCCACCCAGAACTCCCGGAAGCGCGGGAACTCCTCACCATGGCTGCCCGCGGCATCGATGGTCAAGCCCAGCGCCGAAAGGCCGTAGCGGTGCCGCCGGCCGAGAAAGCGGAAGGAACTGGCGCCGAGAAACGAAATCAACTCGTCGGACACCCGCGGGTCGTTGATGGGATAGTGCAGCCGGAACCCGGCAAAGCCCGCATTGGCGGGAACACCTCCGGCAAGCGCCTTGCCGCCGCCGTAGTCGAACAGCAGCTCGCGCAGCGTGACGCCGAATGCGAGTTCGACGAGCCCGCCGTGACGGATGTTGCCCGCGAGCTGGAACGGCAGCGTGCCGCGCGAGC
>JAISTL010000152.1 GCA_031272615.1 Methylobacteriaceae bacterium
TGTATTCACTGGTGCTCAGGGGAATGGACACGCCCTTTTCGTCAATGAGCTCGCGCCGGTCGACATCGAAGGTGAAACGGTCAAAGCGCACCTTGTGGCCGGGGTCGCTCGCCGCGTCCTTGGATGTGGGCGGCAGCATGTTCACCCGGCGCAGCACGGTTTTGATGCGGGCCAGCAGTTCCCGCGGGCTGAAGGGCTTGACCACATAATCGTCGGCGCCCATTTCCAGGCCGATGATTCGATCCGCCTCGTCGGCGCGGGCGGTGAGAAAGATGATGGGGATGCAGGTTGTTTCGCGCAGGTGGCGGCTCAGCGACAGGCCGTCTTCACCGGGCATCATGATGTCGAGGACGATGAGGTCAAAGCCGTGGCGCTGGAGCATTTCCCGCGCTTCCGACGCCCGGGACGCGGTGGTGACGCGATAGCCGTTTTTGCTGAGATAGGCGGCAAGAGGGTCTCGGATGTCACGATGATCGTCGACAACCAGAATATGGGGAACGGCTTCCATATATATCATTCTCCTTCGGGGCCCGGGCGGGCGGGCCAATACGACTTTACGATACTGGTGACCATATTACATGACCCTGTAAATATGGTGTAAAATAATTGTAACAAAGTGTGGCAGAGCCCGGGTTTCGGCATAAAGAAAGACAGTTTTCCGCTTTTCCGGCATAGTCCGGCGACAATCGCGCGCTATGTTGACAGCATGGATTGAGAGACGCCGCGACAGAAGGGTCTCTTGACGCAAAAGGAGAAAAGGTCATGTCCAGCAAGTTGTTTTATTCGATGGTCGCCGCCGGAGTTCTCGGAGTCGTGACATTCGCGGCGTCGGCGAACGCCGATGCCCGTTCACCGCGGGGGCCCGGCTTCAACGGCGGCCCGTGTGTCAACGGCGAGTGCCGCGGGCCGGGTGCGCGGTTTGACGGCCCCGGCGGTTTCGGCCCCGGCGGCATCTTCGAACAGTTCGACGCGAACAAGGACGGCAAGGTCGAAAAGAAAGAATACTCCGACGCCATCAAAGCGGAATTCGACAAATACGCCAAGGACGGCAAGCTGACCCACGAAGGGTTCGAGGCGATGTGGAGCGAGCGGAGCGCCCCGATGCGGGTGCGCGCCTTCCAAAGGCTGGACGCCAATGACGACAACGTGATTTCCAAAGACGAAATCGACAGATTTGCCAAGCGCTTCGAGTCGTTTTTCACGCGTTCCGGCGACAAGGGCCGCCCGGACAGGGATAAGGACGGACGCGGCTTCGGCGGTCCCGGGGGGCCCGGTCCGTTCAACGCTTTGATCCGCGAAGCCGATACCGACAAGGACGGCAAAATCTCCGCCGAGGAGTGGAAAGCCTTTGTTGACGCCAAGGTGGCGGCGGCCGATACCGACAAGGACGGCAACATTTCCCAGGAGGAATTCGCCGTATTGTGGAACGACTTCGGCAAGCCGATGCGTATCCGCGCCTTCCAGCGCCTCGATGCCGATGACGACAACGTGGTGACCTTCGAGGAGTTTTCCAAGGGGCGTGACGCGCTGTTCGACCGGATGGACCGCAACAACGACGGCGTGGTGGAAAAGGAAGAACTGAAATCTTATGGGGGCCCGGCTCCGCGGGAGCGGCGCGGCGATTCTCCCCGTCGCGATGGGCGCCCCGGTGAGCGCGGCGGCAAGAGGGCGAAGTGACGGAATGCCCGTGAGGTGAACCTCCAGCACCTCGCGGGTTCGAGACCCGGCCGGGGACCGCGGCAGCGGTTTCCGGCCTTATTGTTTTCCGCCGCGTCTTGCAGAGTAAACACCTTCGTAATTCTTTCCGGCTAATAATGCCGGCCGGTATCTTTCGCCCACTTATCCGGGCCAACCGGCAGGTTACGATGACTACACCTCTCACCGGGACCGGCGGCAGCGCACCCGCAACGAGGGGCGACAGCCTCTTGTGGGCGGGCGCGTTCATGGTCTGCGCCGTTATCCTGTTCGTCAAGGCCGCCCGTGTTCCCGCCGTCTCCGACCTGTTGTGGGCAGAAGACGCCGACACGTTTCTTTATCTGGCGAACAACGTCGGCGCGGTTTCCCTGCTGCTGCCGTATTCCGGTTATCTTCACGCGCTGGTTCGTCTCGCCAATCTGGCGGCGAGTTGTTTCGACGCGGCGTGGCAGCCCGCAGCGGTGTGCGCTGCCTCTCTGGTGTTCTACGGGCTGACGGTGTGGATGGTGATGACCACTCTCGCCTCGCTCGACGTGCACCGGTTGTTTGCCCCTGTTGTCGCGGTTCTGCTGGTGTTGCAGCCGCTCCATGATGAACTGCTGTTCTGCCTGACCAACACCCAGTGGTTTACCGGGTTCGCCCTGAGCGTTTATGCGCTCGGCTGCCAGAAACAGGGGTCGACGTTGCGCAATGCCGCCATCGGGGTGCTGTTCGGTTTGAGCGGCCCGTTCTGCATATTCCTGATGCCTCTGCTGGCGATCAAACGCTTTGTGTTGAAGAACCGCGTCAATTCGGCTCTCTCGCTGTTTCTCGCCGCGGCGGCGCTCATCCAGCTGGCGGCTCTGCTCTTGAGCCGTGAGCAGCGCATTCTCGAAGGGGGTATGGAGAAATCTCCGCAGGTTGTCATGGAGGCCGCGACGGCGTTGGGGCTCGGTTGTCTGTTCAACCTCGAGCTGTCATGGCGGGCGTTGCCGATTGCCGTCATTCTGGCCGGGCTCGTCGGCCTGTGGCTTTACCGCGTCGGCAGGGAACGGTTGAACACTGAAAACTCCGTTGTCGCCGGGTTGGTGACGACTGCCTTCATACTGTATGCGGGCGGCGTGTTTTCCATGATTTCCAAGACGCCGGAGTACTATATCTGGGAGCTCGAGGAGGCGTTCGCGAACATGCGCTATGTCTTCGTGCCCCACAGTCTGCTGATTGTCGCCTGCTTTGTTGCGGCCCGACGCTCGCTGATCGCCGGCGGGGTGTTCACGGTGAGCTTTCTGGCGCTGTTTGCGGCGGATTTTGCGTTTCTTCACAGAGACAGCACACATTTCCAGTCTTTTGTGAACTTCTCCAATTTCCAGCCGGTCAATGTCACCACCAACCCGCTGGTGACCGCGCAGGGCACCAGCCTGTGGTTTATGCCGCTGGAACGGAACACCTATCGACCTCTCGAACCTGACCGGATTATCCGTCCCGAAGGGGTGACGGCGCTTTCAGCCGATACGGGCGTGACGGGCGGCGCCGATGACTTCACGGTGACCTTCCCGAAAGGAGGACGTGCGGAACTGGCGTTCAACGGCACGCTTGTGGAATGCCCGGGCGCGCAGGATATCGGCCTCACGTTCAGGTTTCGGGAAACCAGCGCCGTCAAGCTGAGTTTTTCCATCCGTTCCCGGGAGAGCGGCGGCCGGGTGGAAGGCGGCACGCTGTATCACAACTTTGTCGAGGAGAGCCTGCAGATGGCGTTTCCCCATATCGGCGAAAAGGCGCAACTGCGGCTTGACCTCGAAGGTCGGGTTCCTGCCGGACAAACGCCGCCGGAAACGGTGAGCGTGACGGTCGGTGACCTCACCCTCCATTGCCTGCCGCCGTCGTAACCTCGTGAGGTGACATGCAAAAACAAGAACATCGCCGGCGCCTTGAGGGAGGGGCGCCGGCGACGCACAATGCCGCAAATGGGCGGGGGAGAGCCCGCGACGTCAGTCTTTGCGGATTGGAGCCAGCGGTTCGGTCACGCCCTTCAGCCCGGCCATGGCGAAGATGGTGAGAAGGATACGCTGGGCGTGTTTGGCGCTGTGCTTCGGGCTGTACCACTCGGCGCGGGAATGCAGGTTGCCGCCGATGCCGGCGCCGCCGAAGCCGGTGGAGGGGATGCCCATGCTGATGGGTACATTGGCGTTGGTGCCCAAGGGCGGCCAGTAGTTGGGCTCCAGACCCACCGCTTCCGTCGCCTTCCACAGCAGTTTCACGACGAGAGACTCCGCCGGGGCGACTCCCGCCGGCCGGTCGCCGATCTGGCGCCATTCCACGGTGATCGGCTCGCCCTGCCAACGGGCGTTTTCCGCCGCGACCGCTTCGTCGACCAGCTTGTGAATCCTGGCGTCAAGGTCATTGAGCACGGGGGCCAGAACCGAGCGGATGTCCAGCTTGGCGCGGCATTCCGCCGGAATGGCGTTCACCGTGGTGCCGCCGGTGACGGTGCCGAGGTTGAAGCTGGTTTTCGGGTCTGTCGGCGGTTGCAGCTCGGAGAGCATGGCGCCGGCGCGGCACAGCGCCTGAATCGGGTTCGGGCGGCCGAAATCCAGCCACGAGTGGCCGCCCGGGCCCCTGAATATCAGCTCATAGCGGTGGACGCCGATGGCGGTGTTGATGATGGCGCCGGGTTTTGTCAGGGTTTCCGAACAGAAGCAGGCGTCAATGGTTTTGTCGCGGGCGAACAGGGTCTTCATGCCGCCGAGGTCGCCTTCGCCTTCATGGCGCACGGTTCCGGTGATCATGATGCGGCCCTGGGGGATGAGTCCGGCGTGGCGGATGGCGCGCAGCACGGTGAGGTCCATGGCGAGGCAGGCGGTGTCGTCGGACATGCCCGGGCAATTATACCTGTCATCGCCGAGTTCCTTGATTTCAAGGGGTTCGGCCATGGCGAACACGGTGTCGAGATGGGCGTCCAGCATGATTTTCGGGCGCGGTTCGGCGCCGTCGACATAGCCGAGGACGCTGCCGATTTCATCCACCTCGATGGAGTCGACGCCGTATTTCTCCAGCTTGGCCTTGTACATCGGTGTGCGGCCTTCCTGCTCGTGGAAGGTTTCGCCGGGGACTTTCACCATCTCCTTGAGTTCTTCAAAGGTGGCGGCTTCATCATCCTCAAGGAATTTCAGGGCTTCTTGTATCTTTTCGTCAGCCAGCAGCTTGGCCAGGACGCTTTCGATATCACTCATGACGGAATTCTCCTTGTTGAAAGAACGGTGTTCCGGCGGGCTTGAACATACAGCCCGCCGGACGGGCGCCTTCGCCCGGGTTCAGGCATACAGCAGGTGGTTCAGCACCAGCACGGCAATCATGCCGATGCTCATCGGGATGGCTTCGCGCTTGGCGATGGCGATGGGCGACACCTTGGCCGCACCGGCCACGATGATGATCACGCCGGCCACCGGGGAGATCGGGCGGATCATTTCCGAGGCGAACTGGATGGGCAGGATCATCGAGCCGGGGTCACCGCCGAGCGACGACGCCAGCGGCGGAACCAGGCCGACCAGGCTGGTGAGGGCGGCGACTCCGCTGCCGGTCAGCAATGAAATGAAGCCGACGCATCCCGACAGCACCACCGTCGAGCCGGTGACGCCGGTGTTGCTGGCCTTGGCGGCATCCATCAGCATGGTGACGAGGCCGGAGGCCTGCAGGCCGGTGGAAAAGAAGTCCGCCACAAAAATCAGCGACACGACGCCGGTGAGAATGGAGCCCATGCCCGAGAACATGGCCATGCTGTCGTCAAAGGCCTTCTGAACGCTCATGTTGCGCGCCATGTCCACGACAACGGCGAGGAACCAGCCGATGATCATGG
>JAISTL010000297.1 GCA_031272615.1 Methylobacteriaceae bacterium
GCTGGATTGCCGCGCTTCGCTCGCAATGACGGCCTCACCGGCGGTGCGTCAGTTCAACCGGTGGGGGGGGCCGGGCTGGGAAGGCGGACGCCCTCGTCCGCCCGTCGCCGGGCGGGAGCCCGGCGACACACTGTCCGCGCCTGCAGCGCGGGGCGGACCGGGGGGCCGCCATCCCAGGCCGCAAGGCCCGGCGCTCCCGGCCTATGAAAACGGCGCCAGGTTGAGGTGGTAGCGGGTGTACCGCAACTCTCCGGTTCTGGTCAGAGCGCCGATATCGACAAGGGCCCGCAGGTCCCGCCCGGCGGTTGAGCGCGGCGCCCCGGTGATGGACATATAGTTTTCCGCGCTCAAGCCCCCCTTGAAACCGCCCGGGCCTTCACGAAACAAACGGGCCACCGCCTTTTCCTGACGCGGGTTCATCCGCCCCGCGAAGGCATCGTGATATTTCGCCCGCGTGATGGAAAACTCCACCCTCTCGAGCGACAGCCTGCCGGCGGCGAGGATGGTCTGTCCGAACCAAACGATCCATGCGGTCATCTCATTGCTTTTGTTGCTCTGTTCCAGCATTTTGTAATACGCGCGCCGGTCCCGCTCAACCGCAAGCGCCAAGGCGAACAGGGTCGGGCGTCCGAGGCTCTGGGCCAGGGACTTTTCCGCCAGAGCCCGGCCGATGCGGCCGTTGCCGTCCTCGAACGGGTGAATGCTCTCGAAGTACAGATGGATCAGGGCGGCGCGCGTCAGCGGCGGTAAAGGATGGCCGCCGCCGGGGGCGCTGTCGTTGAACCGGAAAACGAAACGCTCCATCTCTGAGGGCACCCGCCGCGACGGCGGCGCTTCGAAATGGACGCGAACCCCGTGGCCGACGCCGGAAACCACCTGCATCGCCCCGGAAAAGGTGCGGTACGCGCCGACAGCGCCGATTCGGGTGTTGCCGCGCATCATCAACCGGTGCCAATGAAACAGCATTTCGCTGGAAAGCGGCTCGGCGAAAGAATTGTAGGCTTCGGCCGTCAACTGAGCGATGCCTCTCTCCCGGTCCGGCGCCGAGACGGCGGGACGAAGCCCGAAGGCATGGAGCAGCGACGATTGAACGGAAGAGCGATCCAGGAGTTCGCCCTCGATTTCCGAGGTTTTGAGCGCCTCGTCGGTCAACAGCTCGATGCGCAAATCCCGGCGGCGGCCCTCATCGAGATGGCGGAAAACGCCGGCGAACTCGCCGGCCGCGGTGAAGAAGCCGTGCTCCAGCGGTTCCACCGCGTCGCGGTCCCAGGTAAAATCGGGCCAGTCGGCCCGTTGCCAATTCCATGTCATGGGTGATAGCCTTGGTGTCTATAACCCACATATTGGCACTTTTCCGGGTTATAGACAAGGCCCGTCATTGCTCATCCCAGATATCCCCGGCGTGGCGGACGGGCCGTTTGCCGCGGCTGAACAGCGCGGCCAGTGAAAACACCAGTTTCACGACCCAGTAGAGGGTGACCAGCGCCGCCCCGCTGACGATGGCGCCGTACAGGATTTCTCTGCCGAACCCGGCGGCGCACCGGTATTTGTTTTCATATTCGGCATGGGCCCGGACATAGGCGCTGAGCATGTCGGACGCGGGCCCGGCCGCGTCGGGCCGGAAGCAGCCCGGAACCGCGGACGGATCCTGCAGCACCAGGAAATAATAGAGATAGACGGCGCAGGTTCCGATGAAGAACAGCAGCAAGGTGTGGAACAAATCGCCGTTTCCCAGCCACCAGATGTAAAACGTCGCCAGCACCCCGCCGGCCGCCAGCGCGAACAGGAAAAACACCACGGCATGGTCGAGATAGATGAAAACCGTGAGGTCCTGCCCGTCGTACTGCATCTCCAGAGGAACGATGACATAGTTCTCGATGGGCCTGGGGATGAGATCGACGCGAACCAGGATGTCGCCGCTTTGCGTGAACATGTAGAGCGAAACCGCCAGCACCGCGTAGAGCAGCAGACAGAACCCCGTTGACGCCCGCCCGTAGAACACGAGCATGTCCGCAAGAAAGGTGAGCGGTTTTTCCAGAAGGGACATGTGAGACCCCGGCCACAACGTTTCCACGCACTTCACGGAGCGGGCGCTCCCGCCCCGTTTCTTCATCCGTCATGACGGCGCCCCGTCTTCCCCGCCCGCCTACTGGAAATGATGGCCCAGCTTGGCCAGTTCGCCGCGGGTGCGGGTGTTGATGTACTGGATGGCCTTCTTGAGCCAGGCATCCATGGCCGGAACGATGGCGTCGACAATCTGCGGCTGCTTGTCGACATACACCTTGCCCGGCCCGGCCTCGAGGAAGGTATCCAGTTCCTTCAGCTTGTCCTCCGGCATTTTCTGCAGGAGGATGCGCGCCGTTTCATCGACGATCTGGTTATCCAGCCTGACAAGTTCGGGCTTCATGATGGCGAGGGCGCTGTCCACCGCTTCCACGGCGTTGGTGGCGCCGCCCGCCGACAGTTCGCGCACCAGGCGTTCCCGGGTGCCGAACACCACCTGGGCCACGACGTTTTCGTAACCCCGGCCCAAACCGGAATCCTCGGCGACGCGCCGTCCGAGTTCAAGCTGTTCCGCGGTGTACTGGACGGGCGGCGGAGTCGGCGACGCCGCGGCGGCCGGGTCAGCCCCGGGCGGCGGAGTCGGCGTGGCAATGACGACATAGCCGCCCGCCTGGCTCAATTCCGCCCTGAGGCGCGTATCGACATACTCCGAGGCTTTTGAGGCCCACGCATCCATGGCCGGCGCCAGCGCCTTCAAAATCTCCGGCTGGGTGGCGACGTAGAGCCGTCCGGTGGGGCTTTTGAAGAACGCGTTGATTTCCTTGAGGTCACTTTCGGGGATATAGAGCGCGAAAATCCGCCCGGTGGTGGCGACCATCTGCTCCCGGAGAATATCCATTTCCGGTTGCAGGTTGGTGAGAATCTGGGTCAGCGCCGGCAACACCTCGGGGCTGGTTTTCTGGCCGCTCTCGAACATGGATTTGGTCAGCTGCTCCATCAGGCCCTGGTATTGGAGCTTGAACCCCATGGCGACGGCGGTATCCTTGCCCAGCGCCACCTGGGTTTCCGAAAGCCCCTTGAGCGCCTGTTCCATCGCCTTGGCATCCTTGGGCGAAGGCGGCGGCGTTTCTTGAGCGAAGGCCGCCGCGGACATCGACGCCGCCAGCAAACCCGCAAGCACGCACGATTTCAGTGATCTCATGTCATGATACTCCCGTCCATCCTTATCGGTCTCATCCGGATCTCCGTTGCGGGCGCCCGTCACAAAGACCCTATTTCTTCAATTCCGTCCGCGTGAGCAATCACGGCCCCGGTTGCATACCCTATAAACAGCCCGTGTTCAACAACGCCCGGCACCGAAAGCAACGCTGTACCCAATTCTTCGGCGCGGGTGATGACCCCGAAGGCCATATCCAGCACATAGTGTCCGCCGTCGGTGACAAACGGTTTCCGGTCTTTGCCGAGCCGCAGCGACACCGGAATGGCGGCGCGACCTTCCACGTCCTTGGCGGCCTGGGCCACGGCGGCCACCGTCGCCCGCAGCCCGAAGGGAACCACCTCCACCGGCAGTTGAAACCGGCCCAGCCGCGCCACTTTCTTGGACGAATCACCGATGATGATCATCCGGGCGCTGGCGTGGGCGACGATTTTCTCCCGCAGCAGCGCGCCGCCGCCGCCCTTGATCACATTGAGGTCGCCGTCGACTTCATCGGCGCCGTCCACCACCAGGTCGAGCTGCGGGGTCAAATCCAGCGTCGACAGCTGGATACCGCACTTCTCCGCCAGGATGCGGGTGGCTTCGCTGGTCGGCACGCCGACCACCCGCAGGCCGTCGCGCACCCTTTTGCCGATGATTTCGACAAAATGCTTCGCCGTGGACCCCGTCCCCAGCCCGAGCTTCATGCCGTCGGTCACGAAGTCGGCGGCGCGGGCCGCGGCTTGCCGTTTCAATGCGTCCAATTCATTCATCAATTCTCTCCTGGGAACGGTGATTCGCCGGTTCCCGGTCATCTTACCGCCGCTTCACGCCCAAAATCGGGCAACATCGGGAAAACTTCACCCCGACGTCTGCGTCAAGGAAAAACGTATTGCCGGGGGCCGGTTCCGCGGCGGCGCCGGTTACTGGCCGGGCGTATTGGTGGTGCGGTTTTCCGGTTCCAGCGCCGTCCGGGACGATTGCGGCGTGCACACCACCTTCACCCCCGACACATAACAGATGCTCATGTCGCCGGTGCGGTAATTCACGCGGAAAATGCCGCCCTCCTTCTGATGGTGGGTGGCGACCAGGCCGTAATCGCCCACCGGCTGCGGCCCCGCCCCTTCGCCGGAACTGAAACACAGGGTGAACCCGACGCCCTGGTTGCGCAGGCCGAACTGGCAGGCGATGACCTCGCCGGTGGCCTTATCCAGGCGGAACACCCGGTTGAGTTCGATGTTGGGCGGCGATACGAATTCGAACGCCGGCGCGGCCGCCGCCGGGCCGGCGGCCGCGAACACGGCCGTGAGGGCGAAGACAGCCGCCCCCTTCATCAACGGTTCCTGTAAACCCATGGCATACTCCAGTAGGACAAGCGCTGAAAATATGGTAAGTGCCGACTCACTTGCCGTCATCAGCCGATTTCGTTTATGACCCGCGAAGCGCCCGGAATAAAGAAGGAATATCCATGAACACCGACATTTCCCCCGTTGTTGCCTTCGATCTCGACGGAACTCTCGCCGAAACCGCGCCGGACCTGATTCATGTTCTCAACCTGACCCTGGCCGACGAACACCTGCCCGACACCCGGGTGGAGGAGGCTCGGCAGCTGGTGGGGAACGGCGTCAAAATCCTTGTGCAGCGCGCCTTGGCGAAATACGGCAAGTCGGTGTCGGAGGAGCGGCTGGAGGAGCTGTTCCAGCGTTTTCTCGGCCTTTATGAGCAGAACATCTGCATCTATTCCAGGCTCTACCCCGGAGTCGAGGCGGCGCTTCAAGAGCTGCTGGCCAGGGGGTACCGGCTGGCGGTATGCACCAACAAGCCGGACAGGCACTCCCACCTGCTGCTGGAGGCCCTGGGCATCGCCGGGTGTTTCGCCGCGATCTGCGGGCGCGACGCCCTGCCCTGGGCCAAGCCCGACGCCCGCGCCCTGTGGGGCGCCATCGAAAAGGCGGGCGGCGTCAGGGAGCGGGCCGTGATGGTGGGGGATTCCAAAACCGATTTCGAAACCGCCCACAACGCCGGTGTTCCCAGCATTGCCTTCCCCTTCGGTTATGCCACCGAACCTGTGGAAAACTACGCGCCCACCCTCGTCGTTGCAAGCTGGGCGGAGCTTGTGCCGGCGGTGGAACGGCTGCTCGGGCCGTGAGGCCGGAAAGGCCCGCCATGCCTGACATCGTTGTGTTCGATCTCGACGGAACCCTGGCCCACACCGCGCCGGACCTGATTGCCGCCATGAATCGCGCCTTCGTTGAAGTCGGCCTGCCGCCGGTTGCGGCGCAGAAGGTGCAGCCGGTGTTCACGCCCAATATCCGCGCCCTGATGGAGCGCCTTGTCGCCGGCGCCTTCCCCCTCGCCGACATCGAGGCGCTCTACCAACGCTTTCTCGACATTTACGGCGGCGCGGTCTGCGTGGAAACCAAAGCGTTCCCCGGGGTGCGGGAGGCGCTGTCCACCCTGGAACACCGGGGCGTCCGCCTCGCCGTGTGCACCAGCAAACGCCAGGATCACGCCCGGGCCATCATCGCCGGGCTGGGGCTGGCGCCGTTTTTCTCCGCCGTGTGCGGGCGCGACACCTTTGCCTGGCGCAAGCCGGACCCGCGCGCCCTGCTGTCGACCATCGCCGCGGCGGGCGGCGACCCGCGGCGCGCCGTCATGGTGGGTGATTCGCGCCCGGATGCCGACATGGCGCAGGGCGCCGGCATTCCCTGCCTGCTGTTTCCCTTCGGCTATTCCGCCGTGCCGGTGGAGAGCCTCGCCGCCGCGGCAGTGGTTCCCGACTGGGCATCGCTGGTGGACGCGGTGGACTTGGTGGACCAAGCCGCCGGAAAAGCATCCAGCTGATCCACCTGATCCCGCCGGTCCCCCCCGTCCACCAGGTCCATCCAGTCCACCGTGTCCACCAAGTCCACCAAGTCCACCAAGGTAGCAGGCGGCGGATTGGGTGGCGGATGCCTGTCACACACTCCGCGATAAACCCCGAAGGGGTGACGCTCTTGGTAACCGGGAGTTTCAACCCCCGGGCCAGCGCCGCAGACTCGACCAACCCCGTATGGGGTTTCCCTACCCCGTGAGGGGTTACACTCGGCCAGCCCCGTTATTCGTCCTTCCAGAACCACTTCTCATCGCCTTGGATATCATTGTCGATAAACAAGCGACGGATTTCGTCCCGAAAACTCTCTTTCGTGTGGTGTTGACGCTGGTTCTTGATGTACTCGTAGACCGCCTTACGCTCTTTGATGGAGTACGTCAGCGCGCAGTATCCCGTTCCCCAGCCGTTAAAGTATGGAAACTTGCCGGATTGCTTCATCCACCGCGTCGATGCCGTCTTGATCTCCTTGATGTAATCGGCGAGGGAAACCGAGGGATGCAGGTCAGACAGAATGTGGATGTGTTCTTCCATGCCGCCGATACGATGAAGCTTGCAGTTTCGCCCTTTGATGACGCCGAGGATGTAGGCGTACAGTTCCCGTTCGTGTTCCTGCGGAATCACACACTCGCTCGCTTTGGTGCGAAACACGATGTGGTAGAGGATTTGGTTGTAGGACGGCATGGATTGGTCTGTTTCAACGCGGCTTACGATGGGGACACTATCATGAATCATCGCGACAGGAAATGCCTTCGGCGTCGGCCTGCGGTATCCGGTGTATCTGATGCGGATGAACGATACGAAGGGTAACCCCTCCGGGTTAGGGAAACCCCATACGGGGTTGGTCGAGTTTTCCTCACGAATCCGGGGGTTGAAACCCCCGGTTACCAAGAGGGTCACCCCTTTCGGGGTTTATGGTGGAGTGTGTGACAGGCATGCGGGTATTTGACCATGCCATCGCTTGGTGGACTTGGTGTACCAAGTCCATCGCTGATTTGGTCTGTTCATCGTATTCTCCAGAGCTTTTCTTCTGAATTGCTTCGCGGCGCATGAATTCGCGCACCGATACTTACGGGTTGTGAATCGCGGTGACATGACTCGGTTCCTTCATATGATTCATGGCCTTACGTAACTGTCGCCGTCGTTTGTTCACACTATTTCAACCATTGAAAACCTTTTCTTCACATGAATTTTTCTTCATTACGTAACTGAGTTTTTGCGCTTACGTAACGGAGTTTGCGTCATCAATCGCTTGAATCGACACGTGATTTCAAATATACATGAGTTTTGATAAGGTTTATGCGAAAATCGATTGGTAGTTATAATACGTTTTACTTGGCAAGATTCATATTTGACTCTGTATTCGAATTCGAGTATCCAAAGACTCATAGGACAGCGTGTGACCGAGTGGGGGCGGCATCGGTTGGGGTTGTTCCGAGACACGTTTTCCTTGTTCTCTTCTCCCGCCGTTGTGGTTTCCGCCACGCGGTCACCCGCCGGCGCCCCGGCCCCGGAAGTCTGCCGCAGCCGGCGGGTTGGGAAGTGAACGCGCCTGTGTACCACTGAGTAACCCGCGGACATCACTTACCGTTGTTCCTGTTCGGCTCCGTACCGAACGGGAACAACGGTTTTTTCATATCAGGCGACATCTTTCCCCCTTGTTTTAATTGACACTATCCGCATTCATCGCAAATAATCATCAAGTATTCTCCTACTCGTAACGTAACGTTCAGCCCGCATTTGGCGACTCGTTACGTAACGTTGAGTCTCTTTATTATCCACAATAGCCCTCGAATAATTCACGGGTATTGACAAGATGTCAACCCGTTGAATTCGTGTGTATTTTGTGTCTTTTGAATGATGATGCGAACATTTAGACTTATTACGGTTTGACACGGATAATCCATTGAAATAATCAATCAAATCTGAGACAAGGGTGACGGTTTTGAGGCTGGTTTTATGGGCTATCGCGAATTTATTTTCCGTTATGACGGTTAGGTTTCGGGCCTGCCGTTCGGCGTGCCCGGCGGCGCCCCCGTAACCGCGGGCCGCAGGCAAATCACGGAGCGAGTCGGCACTTTCGTTTCATTATCCGTCGTCGGCGACGGAAAGATGTGAGCACCATGAATGAACACCGGGATTTCGCGGACGGCCGGGGGGGGGGGGGGGGGGGGGGGGGGGGGGGGGGGGGGGGGGGGGGCGGGGGGCCGGGGGCAGGGGGCAGGGGGGCCTGGGGCGGGGGGAATGGGGAACGGGGGATTAGTAAGTAAGCGGGGCTCGTTACTCTCCCGCGCCGCCCGGTAACCTATCCCCTCCATTTCCCACTTCCCATTTCCTAATCCACTTTC
>JAISTL010000314.1 GCA_031272615.1 Methylobacteriaceae bacterium
AGGACGGCGCCCGCTATATCGCCGCGGCGGTGCAGGCTGGCGCCCGGGTCATCGCGGGAGAGGGCGAACGCCCGGGCGACCTTGCCGCCGACATCACCTATGTGCGCGTCGCCGATGCCCGCGCCGCCGCCGCCGCCGCCGCCTCGCGGTTTTATCCGCGGCAGCCGGACACCATCGTCGCCGTCACCGGAACCAGCGGCAAAAGCTCGGTGGCGGAGTTCTACCGCCAGATCGTTGCCGCCATGGGCTTCGAGGCCGCGGCCATCGGCACGCTGGGCGTCACCACCTCCGCCGGAACCGCTTACGGATCGCTGACGACGCCGGACCCGGTGTCGCTGCACGCCGCCCTTTCCGACCTTGCCGGCAAGGGCGTCACCCATCTCGCCATGGAGGCGTCGTCCCACGGCATCGACCAGCGGCGGCTCGACGGCGTGCGCCTTTCGGCGGCGGCGTTCACCAATATCGGGCGGGACCACCTGGATTACCACAAGAGCGAGGACGCCTATATCGACGCCAAGCTCAAGCTCTTCACCACGCTGCTGCCGCAAAGCGGCACGGCGGTGCTCAACGCCGACGGCGCGCATGTGGAGCGGTTTGCCGCCACCTGCCGGGAACGGGGGCTCAAAACGCTGACCACCGGCCGCACCGGCGAGACGCTGCGCCTTGTCAGTCTTGCCGTCCGGGGGTTCACCCAGAACCTGGTGGTCGCCGCCGGCACCCGGCAGTTCCCCATTCCCTTCCCCCTCCCCGGCGCTTTCCAGGTGGAGAACGCCCTGGTCGCCGCGGGGCTTGCCGTCGCCACCCTGCCCTTCCACGAAGCCCGGCAGATTCTCTCGCAGCTGGCGTTTCTCAAGGGCGTCAAGGGGCGGCTGGAGCGCGTCGGCGAAATCAACGGCGCCCTGTGCATCGTCGATTACGCCCACAAGCCCGACGGCCTCGTCCAGGTGCTGGAGACGCTGCGCCCGTTCGTTTCCGGCCGTCTCATCTGCGTGTTCGGCTGCGGCGGGGACCGTGACCGGGGCAAACGGCCGATCATGGGCGACATCGCCACCCGCAAGGCCGACATCGTCATTGTCACCGATGACAACCCGCGCTCGGAAGACCCGGCGGCCATCCGTTCGGAAATTCTCGCCGGCGCGCCCGGGGCCGAGGAAATCGGCGACCGGCGCGAGGCCATCTTCAGCGCCGTCAAGCGCCTGCAACCCGGCGACATCCTCGTTGTCGCCGGAAAGGGCCATGAAACCGGGCAGATTGTCGGCGACACGGTGCTGCCGTTCTCCGACGACGAAGAAATCCTGAAGGCAATCAAGGAGTTTTCCCCGTGACCACTCCGCTTTGGACCGCAGAGGAATTGCGCCGGACGCTCGGCGCGGACGTGCCGCCGGGCCTTTCGGCGACCGGCGTTTCCTTCGATACACGCACCCTGCAGGCGGGCGACCTGTTTTTCGCCATCAAGGGCATCAGCATGGACGGCCACCGGTTTGTCGCCAGGGCGCTGGAACAGGGCGCGGCGGCGGCGGTCATCGAGGCGGGGCGCGAGGGCGAATTCGCCGGAGCCGGCCCGCTGATTGCCGTCAGCGATGTGCTGGAGGCGTTGAACCGCTTGGGACTTGCGGCGCGGGAGCGCAGCGGCGCGAAAATCATCGCCGTCACCGGCTCGGTGGGCAAAACCTCCACCAAGGAGATGCTGCGCGCCGTTCTGTCGCGCCACGGCAAAACCCATTATTCCGAGGCGTCCTACAACAACCACTGGGGCGTGCCGCTGAGCCTCGCCCGCATGCCGCGGGATTGCGCTTACGGCGTGTTTGAAATCGGCATGAACCACATGGGGGAAATCCGCCCGCTGGTGAAGATGGTGCGCCCGCACTACGCGCTGGTGACCCATATCGGCCCGGTGCATCTGGAGTTTTTCGCCTCGGTGGAAGAAATCGCCGACGCCAAGGCCGAGATCTTTGCCGGTCTGGAACCGGGGGGCGTGGCGGTTTTGAGCTGGGACAGCCCGTATTTTGAACGCCTGAAGGCCCACGCCTTGGCCGGGGGCGCGTCGCGCATCGTCAGTTTCGGCGAGATTCCCGGAGCGGATATCCGCGCCGTCGGCATCCGCGAAACTCCCGATGGGAGCGTCATTTCCGCCGAGGTGTTCGGCGCCCCGATCGTCTACCAGTGTTCGGTTCCCGGGCGGCACATGGCGATGAACTCGCTGGCGGTGCTGGCGGCGGCGCGGGAAATGGGCATTCCGCCGGCTGAGACGGCCGAAGCGCTGGCCCATGTTTCCGCCGCCAAGGGGCGCGGCGAACGGTGGCGGCTTGCGGTGGGCGACGGCGCATTCACGCTGATTGACGAGAGCTACAACGCCAACCCGGAATCGGTGCGGGCGGCGCTGACGGCGCTGGGGAGAACGCCGGTCTCCGGGTCCGGGCGGCGCATCGCCGCGCTGGGGCCGATGCGGGAGCTGGGACCGGGGGGCCCCGCGCTTCACGCCGAACTGGCGCAGACCCTGGCGGAGCTCGCGGTCGACAGCGTTTATCTCGCCGGAGACCTGATGCAGTCTCTCTACAAGGTGCTTCCCGAACACCAGAAAACACTTTGGGTTGAACAATCCGCCGACCTGATCCAGCCGTTGCTGAACATCCTCCACCCGGGAGATGTGCTGATGGTCAAAGGGTCCCTGAGCACCCGGATGGGGCTGATTGTCAAGGCACTGAAAGAACACTATCCGCCGGCGCCGGCGGACTGACTGAGGATGATGCGCACATGCTGCTCGAACTTGCTGATTTCAGCTATATTTTCAACCCTTTGAACCTGTTCCGGTACATCACCTTCCGCACCGGCGCGGCAACGGCGACGGCGCTGTTGTTCGTGGCGGTGTTCGGGGAATCCATCATTTCGATGATGCGCCTCAAGCAGGGC
>JAISTL010000323.1 GCA_031272615.1 Methylobacteriaceae bacterium
GGGCACGTCGCGAATCACCAAACTGGGCGGACGCTCCTTCCAGCCGGAGGAGTTGTCGGCGCTGGTGCTGAAATCCCTGAAGGCCGATGCCGAGGCCTTTGCCGGCGAGGATGTGCGCGATGTGGTGATTTCCGTCCCGGCCTATTTCAACGAGCCGCAGCGCCGCGCCACCCAGAACGCCGGGCGGCTGGCCGGGCTCAACGTGCTGCGCATCGTCAACGAACCGACGGCCGCGGCGCTGGCCTACGGCTTCGGCAGCGCCGACGAAGGCAAATATGTCATCTTTGACCTGGGCGGCGGCACCTTCGACGTGTCGATTCTCGATAAATACGAAGGTGTGATGGAAGTGCGCGCCACCGCCGGCGACACGACTCTCGGCGGCAACAATTTCACCGAGGCGGTGATGGCGCTGATGGCCGGCCGCCACCAGCTTTATGTGCCCGAACTGAAGCCGGTGGAACGGGCGGTTCTGCTGCGTGAGGCCGAGCGGGTCAAAACCGCGCTGACGAAAGCGGATGAGCAGGAATTCGTGGTGGAACTGGCGTCGGGAACCCGCAAGGGCGTCATCAGCCGCCGGGAGTTTCAGGAAGCCTGCACCGACCTGCTGCGCCGGCTGCGCGCCCCGCTGGAGCGTGCCGTCCACGATGCCAGGATGACGCCGGAGTCTTTCGACGCGGTGATTCTGGCCGGCGGCGCCACCCGTATGCCGATGGTGCGCTCGCTGGTGGCGCAGCTGTTCCGGCGCCTGCCGCTGGTGCACATCGACCCCGACACCGTCGTCGCTTTGGGCGCGGCGGTGCAGGCGGGCCTCTGCGAGCGCAACGCCGCCCTGGAGGATGTGGTGATGACCGACGTCTGCCCGCACTCCCTCGGCACGGCGTTTCTCGATGAAGGAACCGGCTCTGATTATGTTCACACCGTCATTCCGCGCAACGCGGTTGTGCCCGTTTCCCGCTCGGCCTTCGGCTCGACGGTGCAGAACAACCAGACGGACATCCGCATCCGGGTGTTTCAGGGAGAGTTCCTGCGCCCGGAAGACGACATTCATATCGGCGATGTCTCCATCCGCGTGCCGCCGCGCCCCAAGGGGCAGGAAGTGGTGGAAATCCGTTACACCTATGACGTCAGCGGCGCGCTGGAGGTGGAGGTGCGCTCCAGGTCCACCGGCAAAATGGAGCGCGCCGTGTTTCTCAACCGCCAGGGCCTGAGTGAGGACGAGTTGAAGAAACGCTTTGACAGCCTCGCGGACCTCAAGCTGCACCCGCGGGAGCGCCTCAACGTGAAAAACGTCATGACCCGGGCGGAACGCCTCTATTCCGAGCACACCGGCCATGCCCGGGAGCAGGTGCTGGCGCTGTTGAGCCAATTCACCGCTGCCGTCAACAGCCAGGAATTGAGTCCGAAAGAACTCGACAGAAAGTGCGCCGAGTTTCACGGGATGCTTGACGACTTTGAAATCAAAGTCTTCTGACGCCATCCCCGCAGAAACACCAACAGATGAAGGGCCGCCCATGCATAATCCCTGGGACATTCTGGAACTCGAACCCGGCGCGTCGGAAGGCGATATCCGCAAGGCCTACGCGCGCAAGCTGAAGACCATCCGCCCGGATGAGAAACCGCAGGAATTCCAGCAACTGCGGGAAGCGCGGGATTTGGCGCTCACCCTCGCCGCGGCCGCAGCGACGGGCGAAACCGCCGGGAGCGGGCCCGGCTACACCGTAAAGATGACGTTCGTTCCCGGAAACGCTTATTCGCCCGGCACTGCGCAGTTCCTTCGCGCCAAGACCGGAAACCGCCCCGGTCCCGGGCAAAACCGGGAGCCGCCGGACAAGGCGGAAAACACACCCGATGGGCAACCGCCGGCGCAGCCGGAGCCCGCAGCGCTCCCGCAAACCGGCGTGGAATTGCCCGATGAAACACCGGCGGGCGCTGAAGAATTCACTTTGCGCGATTTGGAAAACCTGTTGCAACGCCGCCCGTCGGCGAAGCCTGCCGATGCCGGAACCTGGAGTGACATCCTCAAAGGGATTGAACGTTTGGCTTTGCGTGATCGGAGTGCTGCTGAACCACCGGTGATCGCGGCTCTCCATCGGGCAATCACCGACACCGGCATCGACACCCTCAAGGAGGCTTTGCTGCGGCGCGCCGCCCCGCAGGGGCTCTCGTGGAGCGATCAGCAGAGGTTCACCGAACTCCGCCGGGCGGCAAGCGCCCGATACCGGCCGTTTTTCAATACAATGCTGGCGCTGGATAAAGAATTCGGCTGGGAGCTGTCCGACAGGCAGTTCCACCTCGTGAACGGTGACCGCAACTCCCGCGCTCTGCTTGTCCAGCTGTTTCAAACACTGCGTTCGGCGGAAGCCTCAACCTCCGGCGAGCTCCTGGTCGATGAACTGCCGCAAACGGTGGTGGACCCCAAACCGGCCGCCGCCGGGGGCGGGGCGACCACCATCGATATGGTTATCATCAACATGATCTGGATTTGCGCGGTGTTCGCCTGGCCTGTTCTCGGGGTTGTTGTCTTGGCCGTGTATGCCACCAAATTAATCGGGGATATGAGGTCGGTCCGCCGCGACGTCTGGATCGCCCACCGCAGACAGGTTCTTGTCCGGTCCGTCGTCGTCGTTGCCGTCGTTGTGTTGGCCGCCGTTTCAGGTCAGCAGCGCGGGTTCGTTGCAAATAACCAGCGCCGCCCGTCTGTCGCGGCCGCGCCGCGGGGGACCGGCACATATAAATCCGTGAAGCCGTATAATCTCTACCCGGCCAGGCCGGACACTCCCCCCCCTCCGTGGAACGCGCCCGGGGAATGGAAGCGGAATGAGCCGCCGACCGGGCCGAATGGATTGCCCTTCGACGATCCCCACCCGTTTTTGGAACGCTTCGGCGAGCCTGCACCGGATGACAACCCGTTCATCCGGGTGCATCCGATTCCCGATGCGCCGTAAGCGATTGAAATGTGGCCCTCCCGCGCCCGCGGCGCCCGGGTGAACGGGAAACCCGCGGAGATCCGATGATTCGCGCTGAGTCGGGGGACGCGCACCCGGAATTACGGAGAATTTCATTACGTTTCGTTAATGATTAGGAACGGGTGGTTTTTCTCAACAAGTGTCGGAAAAATAAGAAACGATTAGGTTAACGGCGGATTCGCCAAGCTTGCGGATGTGAAAGAATGGGGCGCTGAAAACCGCAGGAAAGGCCGAAACGACCTCTGCCGGTCGAGGTATCGGCGGCTTCATCAAATTGATAGAAAATTGTAATGTTTTCAAAACGCCAATTCGATTTGGTTAACAATAACTTAACTCGAAATTGCCGCAATTGACCGGCGAACATGAACTCGGAATCGCTTTCGGAAAGAAAGATAAACGTTTGTTCAGAAATCATTCAGTTCGGGATTTCTACTTTTAGGCATTCAAGCCCGGACGACGGGAGAAACCGGGGAAAAGAAGAACGTAAACTGTGTGCCGAAACTGTGTGCCTATGTGCCATGGAGGTCTAAAATGGTTCGTCAGAACTTCGAATCCCTTAGGAGAAATCAGGGGCCGCACGGCCTGGGCGGCTGGCTGCTGCTCATCGTTGTTGCGATTCTGCTGGTCAGTATGCTGCAATTCTATTTCGCGATTTCCTTTTATCCGACCATGCTCAGCTGGATTCCGCAGGGTTCCGGTCCGTTCGCCGCGGGAACCATCATCCGCATTCTGTCCGACATCGCTCTCATCGGCATGGCGGGCGCGGCGCTCTGGCTCGGCAGGAACCGTGCCACCGTGTTCCCGGATTTGTGCGTGATGTGGTCCGGTCTTCTGTTCATCACCAGTCTTGCCGCCGACACCTGTTTCGCCTTTGACGAAGTGATCATTCCTCACACGACCTATCCGTCGTTCATGGCCACCAAGATCGCCGCGCTGCTGGTGGCGATGATCGTGCCGTATATGTTCACCTCGGTGCGGGTGCGCAACACCTTCTTCGCCGGCATCGGCGGCCGGAGAGCTTATCCGTGACGCCGGCCGTTCCGGGCCTTCCCCGCGTTCAAGGCCCCGCGGCAGGCTGATTTTGTTCACACCGGTTCGCTTTCGGATGCGTCCGCCGTTTTAGCGGACGCTTTCCGATTCCCTGGGGTCCCGTCATGTCTCCCAGAAGGTCGGGCGGCTTGGTTCCAGATGCGGGCCGATACGCACGGCGGCAACCCGCACGGCGAGGCCGGTGGCGTCGTCGGTTTCCACCGCCAGGCCGGAGAGCGTGGCTTCGTTCATCGCCGGTTCAAACCGCAAGCCCGGAGTTTTCTGCAAGAAGCGGCGGATGGGTTCGTCCTTTTTCATGCCGAGAACAGATTCGTAATCTCCGCACATCCCGGCGTCGGACATATAGGCCGTGCCGCCGGAGAGAATGCGGTAATCGGCGGTCGGCACATGGGTGTGGGTGCCGATGACCAGCGAGGCGCGGCCGTCAAAATAGAACCCGGCGGCTTCCTTTTCGCTCGTCGCCTCACCGTGGAAATCGATGACGGCGGCGTCGCACACCCGCCCCAGCGGGCACTGCTCCAGTTCCCGGTCGACGGCAACGAAGGGGTCATCCAGCGCGTCCATGAACACCCGCCCCATGACATTGACCACCAGCACGCGCTTGCCGGTGGGCGTGTCGACGAGGGCGGCGCCGCGCCCGGGAGTGCCCGCCGGCATATTGGCCGGGCGCACCAGGCTCTTCTGCCGCTCGATGAACACCAGGGCGTCGCGTTGATCGAAAGAATGGTTGCCGAGAGTCACGGCGTCGGCGCCGGCGGCGAGAAAGTCCTCAACGATGCCCTCCGTCACGCCGAAACCGGCGGCGGCGTTTTCCCCGTTGACGATGATGCAATCCAGCGCCCATTCCCGGCGCAGCACCGGCATATTGTCCAGCACGACCCTGCGCCCGGCCCGGCCGACCACGTCTCCGAGAAACACGATACGCATGAACCGGTTCCTTCCCCGCCCCGTCGTCCGGGGCTGTCCGCGCACCGGCGGGGCGGCAGCGAGCCGCTCCGTCGGTCGCGGTTCAAGCTGTAAGACTAATGTCCGCCTTCTTCCGCCTCGGCTTCCTTCACCATCGGGCGCTCGCGGATGCGCTTCAGGTAGGCGACCACTTTCGGGAAGGCGCTGATATCGATTTTCAGCGGATAGGCGTAGCCGCCGACCACATAGGCGTAGCAATCGGCAACGGTGAGGGTTTCGCCCAGCAGGAAGGAGCGCCCGTCGGCAAGCTGCTTCTCGAACAGCGCATAACGCCCCTGCAGGCGCCCGGCGATTTCCTTGCGCGCCTCGGCGGAGAGGGCGGGGTTGAACATCGGGCCCATGGTCTTGTGGAACTCGGTGGAGAGGAACAGCAGCCATTCGCGCATGCGGCTGCGCTCCAGGGAACCCTGCGGCGGGGCAAGTTTCGCCTCGGGCTTGAGATCGGCCACATATTCGAGCACGGCGGCGGCCTCGGTGAGAATCTGGCCGTCGTCCAGCTCCAGAGCCGGCACATACCCTTTGGGGTTGATGGCCCAGAATGATTTTCCGGTTTCCGTCAAACGCTCGGCGGAATGCAGGTTGACCCGCTCGATGGCAAGTGGAATGCCCGCCTCTTTGCACGCGATATGAACGGAAAGGGAGCAGGCTCCGGGAGAATAGTAAAGTTTCATTGGAGAATCCTTGTTACAGTGTCATCAGTTCTGAGACTTACATA
>JAISTL010000010.1 GCA_031272615.1 Methylobacteriaceae bacterium
GAGTTTGATCAGCGGATGCGCCGGGTCGAGCAACCCCTCCAGATTGTCTCGGAACAGGTCTCTGTTTTCGCTCGGCGGGTCCGCGGGCTGCATGGCGCTTCCATCCTGGCTGAATGAAACCGGATGAATCGATTGTACAATACTTTCCGCCGCAAACGAAATGCCCGCGGCCTCTTATCCCGGGAATTTTACGGTTTTTCCGCGGGTTATTCCTTTTCGCGGCAGCTCCACAAAAACTCCATCATCGAGGTGGCGTCGCGGCTGATGTAGAACTCGACCATGGCGCCGTTGAATTCTTCGGCCCGTGCCGCCGGAACGCTGATGGCGTTGATGCCGTTCATCATCAGAATGCCGTTCATCATAAACCGGGAGGTCCGTTTGTTGCCGTCAAAAAAGAACTGCTGCAGCGCCCCGAATAGGAAGAACGCCAACGCCCTCTCCATCGGCGGCAATCCGGCCAGGGCGGCGACTCCGTCATGAAAAACACCATTCAGTTTTTCGGCGCCCGCCTCGGTGGGAAGAGGCGTGTACCGGCGGCCTCCGCCCAGCAATACCTCGGGCGTATAGGTCCGTTCTTTTCCTTCGCCGCGAAAAACACCCCATTCCAGTGCTTCGTGGCGTGCCGTGACGGCATTGAGCGACGTGAAGACGCTTTTCGTCATGGCGAAAGTCCGGGTTTTCACCATGTTGAGCAACAGCTTGGAGCTTTCCGCCAGGTTCAAAACCTGCTCCTGGTCAGATAGTTTGTGTCCTCCAACCGTGACGCCGTCCAACAGGGTCTTTACTTCGATGAACGTGAAAGGATTACCTTCGAGGAAACTGGCGTCCCATACGTATTCCGGAAGCATTCGATGGTAGTGGAACACAACGCGTTCAACGGGATGCGTGGGGACTGCCGCCGGCAGTACCGTTCTCTTCCAATGAAAACAAAGCTTGTCAAATACTTCCATCGGAGCTTTCCGCGACACCGCTCGACGTGCAAGAGATTTCGGATATCTATATCACCGTTGTAATTCCCTCGCAAACCCGCATGTCGGGGGAGAAAAACCGAAACAACAATCAGCTCCCCGCAAAGTCCAAGTCGATATTGGCCGGTGCGGACGCGCGAAACTCCTGTTTATCCGTCCTCGCCCATCCTTTCGCCGTCCCCGTCCTCATAATTGACGACCTCGAAATCCCGGCCTTCCTGCAGGCCGCCCTGCTCAACAAGTGCGTCTTGCCGCCCCATGGAGGCAATCGCCGCCTCCATATCCTCAATGGAGTAAAACTGCATACTGCCGCCCCACTTACTGTTGATGTTTCTGATAATCATGATTTTCTCCTGTTTTGCATTGCCGCCGGGGCGGCCACACGAATTCGTCGCGGGCTTCGGCTCGTTCCCACGAATTTGCCGCCATGACGCGCCGCTGCAACCCGGCTTGCGCGGAAGATGTGAATCGACATGTCTCACAGTCCCCCGCCGCTGGTCAGGCGCGCAGGGGTGGTCCTTCCACATCATTTACCGGGCGAAACCTATCGCCTCAGCGGGTCAATGCGCATGAACGCCGGGATATGGCTGCCGAAACCGACAACCGAATGATCCGGTTCCTCAGGCTCATGACGACGGGGCCGATGTTTCCTGTCCGGCTGTTCGGCGGGGGTATCCGTTGTCGGCGGTAGCGCTGCCCGGTCTTCCCGGCTTTTTTTGTTCCGGGTCCGCGACGGCGCCGGCGCGACCGCGTGCTCGTCAACGAGTTCGCCCCGCCGCTCTTCGCTGTGTCCGGTCCGCCGTTCATCCGTCTGTCCGGTCCGTCGTTCATCACTATGCCCGGGCCGCTTCCTTCCGCCGCGGCGTTCCCCGCGTTCTCCCCGGTCACTGCGCAAATCACGCCGTGATTGGGAGGCGCCGCCGCCACCGGCCTTGCGGAACTCGGCAAGGGTCGGGCCGTCCCAGCGGACATCCTGCCCGATGAGGTTCTCGATGGCGGCGAGATACTTCTCGTCCCCCGGCGCCACCAGCGTGATGGAATAACCGGTCCGCCCCGCTCTCCCGGTGCGGCCGATACGGTGCACATAGTCTTCGGCGTGGTTGGAAATATCGTAGTTGATGACGTGGCTGACGTCGGGAATATCGAGGCCGCGCGCCGCGACGTTGGAGGCCACCAGAAACGTCGCCTGGCCCGAGCGGAAGGCATCGAGCGCGGCGATGCGCGCCCGCTGGTCCATGTCGCCGTGCAGTTCGACGGAGTTGAAACCGTGTTTGCGCAGCGACCGGTGCAGAATGGACACGTCACGTTTGCGGTTGCAGAAGATGATGGCGTTGGTGAGGTCCGGGCTGTTGCGGAGGATCTCGCGCAGCGCCTCCCGCTTTTCGGCCGGTTCCTTGCTCACGGCCACGAGGCGCTGGACGATGGTGTCGGCGGTTGTCGCCGACGGCGCGACTTCCACGCGAACCGGGTTGGACAGGAATCTGTCAGCCAGTTCCTGGATTTCCGGCGGCATGGTGGCGGAGAAAAACAGGGTCTGGCGCTGGAACGGCACCAGCTTGATAATGCGTTCGATGTCGGGAATGAAGCCCATATCCAGCATACGGTCTGCTTCGTCGATGATCAGCAGCTCGACGCCTGAAAGCAGCAGTTTGCCGCGTTCAAAATGGTCCAGCAACCGCCCGGGAGTGGCGATGAGCACATCAACGCCCCGGGTGATCTTGGCATCCTGGTCGCCGAAGGATACGCCGCCGATGAGCAGCGCCACCGAGAGATTGTGTTGGACGCCCAACAGGTTGAAGTTTTCCTCCACCTGCGCGGCGAGTTCGCGGGTCGGTTCAAGAACCAGGGTCCGCGGCATACGCGCCCTCGCTCTCCCCGTTTCCAGCATACTCAACATCGGCAGGGTGAAGGCCGCGGTTTTCCCGGTTCCCGTTTGGGCGATGCCCATGACGTCACGCCGTTCCAACACGTGGGGAATAGCCTGTTCCTGGATGGGTGTCGGGGTTGTGTAGCCTGCTGCTTGAACAGACTGGAGGACTTTTTCGCTGAGTCCGAGATCAGAAAATTGCATCAATAAAACCAACCATTTTTCCGGCGTATACCCCGTAAGCCATCAAACCGGATGTCATGCCGTTTCAAAAAGTGCGTTGCTGAAACGAAGCATTTCGGGTAATTGGTTCGCGCTGACGCGGGGAACTGCCTCAAGCGCGGCACTATGAAGAAAAGCGCGGCGGAATGTCAACAGTTTATTATGCGAGTCCCAAATAATTGCAGGTATGACGCACAAAAGGGTGTTCAAACCTCTTCGTATCCTTCAGGTATTCACAATGAATGAAAATCATATTCTGTTTATCCCCGCTCTTGCGTTGTCCGGTGAATTATATGCCGCTCAGCGTGCCGGACTGGAAGGACAATACACAACAACCATCGGGGATCATACCCGCGATTCTTCTCTCACCGCCATGGCGCAACGTATCCTGAACGACGCGCCGGAGCGTTTCACCCTCGTCGGCCTGTCGATGGGCGGTTATGCGGCTTTTGAAATCATGCGTCAGGCGCCCGAACGGGTGAGTCGGCTGGTGCTGATGGACACGAATCCGCAAGAGGATTCCCCGGACAAGCATGAAAACCGTCTGCGCCAGATCGCCGTCGCGGAAGGTGGAAAATACGAATCGCTGCTCGAGCCGATGTATCTCGGGCTGGTCGCCGCGAAGCGCCATAACGATGCCGCCCTCAAGGCCCGGGTTTTGGCGATGATGCGTGAAGCCGGCGCCGGCGTGTTCGTCAACCAGCAGCGGGCGATTCTTTCGCGGCCGGATTCCGCGCCTCTGCTGCCGGACATCCGTGTTCCGGTGCTGGTGGTCGTCGGTGAAGAAGACGGCCTCACCACCCCGGCGATGGCGAAATGCATGGCCGACGCCATTCCCGGCGCGCGGTTTGAAGTCATTGCCGGCGCCGGACACCTGTCGGCGTTGGAGTCGCCGGAAGTGGTGACGGGTC
>JAISTL010000011.1 GCA_031272615.1 Methylobacteriaceae bacterium
CCACGCACAGCCGGTCACGATGGGGGTTGAGCCCCTTGGTTTCCGTGTCAACCGAAAGGGAGGGGCCGGGCCGGAAACCGTCGGGCAAATCGTTCCTGTGACAGCGCACCGACACTGACAACTTCAAGTCTCCTTCGTCCATGAACCGCTACCCGCGCCTCATGCCCGGCAAAAGGTCAAAATGCAACGCTTTTTTGTTGGGGAGAAACAAAAAAAGAGCACGCCGCCATTCTGCGAGCCACGCTCAGCGGAATGGACGGCGTACACCGGAATTAATGGACCGTAATCATCCCTTTGACAATGTCATAGAGATGCTGAGGCATGATATTTTTGGAAACAAGCTCTTCGGAAGTTTTAAACGGCCTGTTGTCAATGATGGCGGCAGAGCGCATATCGCCGATGCCGGGCAGAGTTTTCAACTCACTCCGAGTCGCAGAATTGATGTCGATCCGGCTTTCCATCTGGACACCCGGTTCCACATCAACGGCGGCGTGTACTGAAACGCCCCCGAAGGACAATCCCGCGACCAGCAAACATGTCATCAAACTTTTCATCATAACGCGACTCCAAAACCCCGTACTCGCTTCATCGCCCGACGGAACCCGGACTCGGAAGCAGCGGCCTACTCGTTTTTGGCCCCGATTACCGGCCCCCGGCGTCTTCCCTGGGTCCCAAAGCCAAAGAAAACAAATAATCCGGACCGATAATAGTCCTGTTCATGCGCCAGCCCGGATGAACCGGATATGAACAAATATTTTACAGCGGAACGGCCTGTTAATAATTTCTTTATAATATAGGCAGTTTTTTGGCCATATCAAGGGATTCCCGCGTTTTAACCCTTTTCGGAAAAGGCGGTGTGACGTATCTTTTCAGCACGTCGGATCAAAGAAGTCACAACCGTCGGCGACTCAAACCTCCGGGTTCGGCGTCGGCGGAACCGGCAGCGTCACGACAAGAACAGGTTCATGGGACACGTCCCTTATTTCATTCATGGCCACAGGGCCGTTTTCCGGAAGGCGCCGCGCGCCCTGCCCGGCACGGCTTGTCTGGTGGCGGTGCTGCTCGGGCTGGCGGCGTCGGGCGCTTCGGCGCAGGCGATTGCGGCGCGCAAAGGCACCGGTCTGCCGGTGCCGCGGTTCGTTTCGCTGAAAAGCAACCTGGTGAATGTGCGCCGGGGCGCCTCCAACGACCACGCCATCACGGCGATTTACAAGAAGCGCGGCCTGCCGGTGGAGATCGTCGCCGAGTGGGACAACTGGCGCAAAATCCGGGATTCCGAAGGCACGGAAGGCTGGGTGTGGCATTCGCTGCTTTCGGGCGAGCGCACGGCGCTGGTTTCCCCGTGGTCCGGCTCTTCGGAGGAGACCTTCCACATTACCGCCGAACCCGACTCGTCCGGCCGCACCGTGGCGCGGGTGCGCCCCGGCGTGGTGGTGTCGGTGAAATCCTGCGACAAGCAGTGGTGCACCGTGCGCCTCACCTGGGAAAAACGCGACTATCAGGGCTTCTTCCCGCAAAACCGCCTGTGGGGCGTGTATCCGGACGAGGAATTCGAGTAGGGGAAAGGCGCCGGGGCGTTATGGCCGTGAATTGTTTTCACCGCTTGTGAATGCTTGAGCAAGCCGCTAAATAGACAAAGACTCCCGCTGGACGCGATTTGTTGTTGCCTCGCGGGCGAAGTCACTTCGGGCAGAAAAGAGGTGTCTTTGCTGAAATTCGGCCTCTACGAACAGGTTATCAACGAAGCCGTCAGGGAAGAGCTGGAAAAGCTCTCGCGGGATGACGTCCGTTTTGACTCGGTCGCCATCGACGACGCCGAGGCGTCTTACGTGCTTTCGTCTTATTTCACGGCCTACCTGCGAACCGTTCTCGATGCCGTCGCCGAAACCCGCGGTCGGGGTATCAAGGAACAGGTTGAGCTGGTCAACCGCATTGTGACTCACATCAACGGGGAACTGAAATCCCTCGGCACGGATGTCGGCGGGAAACCGGCGGGCGGAGCGATTCATCTCTACCCCTCGGGGCCCGAACTGCTTGCCGCCGTCATCAACAGACGAAACAGCGTTTTCGCCCTCAATGAAAACGAACACATCATCCGCCCTGAAACATCCCTGAGCAGCACCTCGCTGTTCACCGGATCCGAACAGGAACCGGCAATGTATTCCGAACTCAAAAAGGAAATTGTCTCCTGCGACCGGATCGATATGCTGGTGTCTTTCATCAAGTGGAGCGGGTTGCGGCTGATTATCGATGAGTTGCGCGCCTTTTGTCTGCGTGGCGGACGGCTGCGTATCATTACCACATCATATATGGGGGCGACGGACCCGAAGGCGGTCGATACCCTGGTGGCGTTGCCGAACACGGACGTCAAGATTTCCTTCGACACCAGGAGAACCAGGCTGCACGCCAAAGCCTATCTGTTTTATCGCGACACCGGTTTCGACACCGCCTATGTCGGGTCATCCAATCTCTCCAACGCCGCCATGACCAGCGGCCTTGAATGGAACATCAAGGTTACCGCGAAAGACCTGCCCGAAACCTTTGAAAAAGTCAGCGGGACGTTCGAGTCCTATTGGAACGCCAAAGAATTCGTCTCCTATTCGGCAACACCGGAAGACAAAAGCAAACTCGTTGCCGCCATCGAGGCCGAACGCTCCTTTGGAGAAACTCCGGATGTGCTGCCGGTGTTTGATCTGCGCCCCTATCCGTATCAGAGCGCAATTCTTGAAAACCTCGAAGTCGAACGCGAAGTCCGCGGGCGCTTCAAGAACCTGGTGGTTGCGGCGACCGGCACGGGCAAAACGGTCATCGCCGCCTTCGATTACCGCAACTATGTGCGGAAGAACGCTCACAGGCCCTGTCGGCTGCTGTTCATCGCCCATCGGGAAGAAATCCTCGACCAGAGTCTCCACACGTTCCGCGCCGTCCTTCGTGACGCGAATTTCGGGGACAAAATGACCGGAACCCACCGGCCGGGTTCGGTCGAAAGCCTGTTCATGACGATCCAGTCATTCAACTCATCGGATTTTGCCAACAAAACCTCGGAAGACTTTTTCGACTATATTGTTGTCGACGAGTTCCACCACGCCGCGGCGCCGTCTTATCAGGAGTTGCTCTCCTACTACCGGCCCAGAATTCTGCTGGGGTTGACCGCCACGCCGGAACGCATGGACGGCAAAAGCATTCTCGACTTTTTTGATGGGAGAATCGCCGCCGAAATCCGCCTTCCCGAGGCGATCGACATGAAACTGCTGGCGCCGTTCCAGTATTTCGGCGTCACCGACACCGTGGACCTGGATACGCTGAAATGGACACGGGGCGGATATGACCGGCAGGAACTCAGCAATGTGTACACCCTGTCGGGTCATGTCGCCGACCGCCGGGCTGAGCTGGTGGTGGAGAGCGTTCTGAAATACGTCACGGATATCCGGCAAACCAAAGGTCTCGGCTTTTGCGTTTCCGTCGAACACGCTGAATACATGGCCCGGTTTTTCAACCGTCACGGCATTCCGTCCATTGCCCTGACGGGCCAGTCCGATGCCGCAATCCGGAAAGACGCCAAGGGACAGCTGGTTCGCGGCGATATCCGGTTCATTTTCACCGTCGATCTCTACAACGAAGGCATCGACATTCCGGAAATCAACACCGTGTTGTTTCTGCGCCCGACGGAATCGCTGACGGTTTTTCTTCAGCAGTTGGGACGCGGCCTGCGGCTCGCGGATGACAAGGAATGCCTGACGGTTCTGGATTTTATCGGCCAGGCCAACAGAAGATATCGCTTCGAGGACCGCTTTACGGCGCTGCTGGCAAAAACCGGCAGGAGCATTCAGCGCGAAATCAAGAGCGGGTTCATGTCACTGCCCAAGGGCTGTTATATCCAGCTGGAACGCAAGGCGCAGGAGTATATCCTGGAAAACATCAGGTCGTCGCTGGGTTTGAAGGCCACCCTTGTCAACCGCCTGGCTTCCTTCACCGAGGATACCGGGAAGGAACCGACCCTGGCGAATTTCCTGGACTACTACCGGTTGGAGCCTGAAGAGCTCTACGCCAGAGGCTCCTTCTCGCGGTTGAGTGTTCTGGCGGGTATCCGGGATGATTTCCGCGAAGAAACGGAGGACGTGCTCACCAATGCCTTTGGCCGCATCTCCCGGGTCGATTCCGTCCGCTGGATACGGTTTCTGTTGAAACTCCTGAAAGACAGCGACGGCTTTTCATATAACATGCTGTCCGCTGACGAAAAGCGGATGCTCACCATGTTCCAGTTCACGGTGTGGCAAAAATCGGTTGAGGAGTGCGGGTTTGCCGACCCGCTCGGCGGGATTCGCGCCATCGCCGCCGCACCGGTGATGTGCGCCGAACTCATGGCGTTGCTGGACTATATTTTTGACAGAATTGACGTTCTGAACGAACCGGTGGAGTTCGGCTTTTCCTGCCCGCTGGATTTGCATTGCACCTACTCGCGCGACCAGATTCTCACGGCGCTGGATTTCATGAAGCCGACCACCGTGCGCGAAGGGGTCAAATGGCTGGAACCGAAGAAAACCGACGTGTTTTTCATCACGTTGAACAAATCCGAAAAAGATTACTCGCCGACAACCAACTATCAGGACTATGTGATCAGCGACACCCTGTTCCATTGGCAAAGCCAGAGCACCACTTCGGAACACTCGCCGACGGGCCAACGCTACATTCACCACCGGGAACGGGGCAGTTCCATCCTGCTGTTTGTGCGGGACGTGAAGGCCCGCAACAACACCGCCGAGCCGTACACGTTTCTCGGCCTTGCCGATTACGTCAGCCACAAGGGCAGCAACCCGATGAACATTGTCTGGCGGCTGCGCAAACCCATCCACCCCAAGTTCATGAAAACCACCAGAAAGCTTGTCAGCGGTTACTGAGGCGGAGCATGGGCCGGTTTTGCGCCGCCGGTGCAGGATGGAAGAACAGCTCTGGTGGACACGGTGGACGGGGGGACATGTCTACAGTCGACGCGGCCGGGAGGCGGACACCACCGTCCGCCGGGCGGGAGCGGGGCGACACACCAACCGCGCCAGCAGCGCGCGGCGGACGAGGGCGTCCGCCATCCCAACCGCGCGGCACCCATCGGGCAAATACCAACCTGTGGAATGGGCGTTCAAGTCCACCGTGTCCACCGCAGCTCCACCCCGTTTCTCACGGAGTCGTGAACGAATTCGCCCGGTTTCGGTGGCGGTGTTTCCTCTCGATGATGGCGCGGGCGCGGGCGGCCTGGCGTTCAAACAGCCCCGTTTCAATCAGATGCACCAGATCGTCCCGCGTCCAGCCGTTCTCGGCGGTCTGCTCGGCATACCAGATATAGCGCGCCAGGTCGGCGGTCTTGTCCATCAGCGCCTGGTGGTGATACCAGCTCAAATCCGACAGCGGCGCCTGCATGACGTCAACCTCCGGAAACAGCGTCGCGAACTTGCGCATATAGCCCAGGTTGCGCGCCGAATAGCCCTTTTCGCCCGGGAATTCCGCCTGGATGTCCCGCGCCAGGCTGGGGATGAACTTGTCCCCCCAGGAAATTCTCACATTCATTGCCTTGCCGATGCTCCAATACACCAGAATCCGCCCGCGGTTGGTCTCCGGCTCCGGCTTGCAGCGGGCGTCAAGAATGACCGCCCTGACATTCGACAAAACCTGACAATACTCGGTGTTGGTTATCGGCATCCGGGTCTCCCTCCCGTGCCAAGACACTCACAACCCGCAGTTTTAATTCGAGTTTTTTCGCTGTCAAGATGGTATGCCCAATCTTTTCGGGTATAATGCGGATTTCGTCCTTTGATGCTTGGCAGGGTTCTGCCATACAGGAGCGTTCTCCCCTCCCCCACGCATCAACGCCGAAATATCAACGGAGTAAGGCGCGGCCCGGGCGCGGCGTTGGGGAATCTCATTCGGGGTATCGGTGAAAACCCCCAAAATTACCGCTGATGAGAACGGAGAATTCCGGACGACAAAACACAAAGTCGTAGCATGAAACCGTTTGATTTCTTCGGTTTCTCATACGATATCGGATTGTTTTGGATAGTGTTTTGGCGGAGACGGAGGGATTCGAACCCTCGATACGAGAATTACCCGTATAACGGTTTAGCAAACCGCCGCCTTCAGCCTCTCGGCCACATCTCCGTTGTTTACGCCTTTACCGGCTTGTACCTTGTTTGTCAATGCGGTTTTGCGGGCGCACCGGGCTTTGCCGCGCCGTCTTTCAGGCGCTCGAGCCGCACGCGTTCATAGTGTTTGGCCACGCGCAGATAGCGGAAATAGGCGTAATTCATGGCGGTGATGAAGCCGTAGACTCCGCGCAGACAATGGCGCCGGAGAAGATACGCCTTGAAAAACGCCGCCGGAAACTCCAGAAACACCCGGAGCGTGGAGAGTTTCTTGCCCCGGGCCGCAAGGTCCGCCACCTGGTCGTCGGAATAGCGGTTCAGCTTGGCGATCTGGTCGCCCATCGAGCGCACCGAATAATGATACACCGTGCCCTTGAGCCGCCCGGTCTTCACGCCCGGCGCGAGGTCCACCCGGTCATGCACCGGCGAGGCGGAATAACGCCCGGCGCTCTTCCTGTAGAGACGCACGGGAGAGAGCGCGTAGGCCCAGCGGTGCGGTTTCGTCTCGCCGGGGAAAATCTCGGCGATGCGCAGACGATACGCCGCACAGGGCGGTTCACCGGCGGCGAACAACCCGGCGATTTCCTCCCGCAGTTCCGGTGACAGAACCTCATCGGCATCCAGGTTGAGTAGCCACCCGCCGGTTGAGGCGTCCTCACCGAAACGTTTCTGCAGCCCGTATCCCGGCCAGGGGTTGAACAATACGCGCGCGCCGTACTGTTCGGCCACCTGCGGAGTGCCGTCGGTGGAGCCGGAGTCCACCACCACGACATCGTCGGCAAGCCCGGCAACGGAACCGAGCGTCGCACCGATGCGGTCAGCCTCGTTTTGCGCGATGATAAACACTGACAGCGGCGCCATCACACCCTCACCTGCCCGAAC
This sequence comes from Methylobacteriaceae bacterium, assembly GCA_031272615.1. Classification (GTDB taxonomy): domain Bacteria; phylum Pseudomonadota; class Alphaproteobacteria; order Rhizobiales; family Beijerinckiaceae; genus Hohaiivirga. The sequence goes on from JAISTL010000011.1 coordinate 7,014, forward strand.
CATTCAAGCGCTCAGCCTATAACGGTTCGGCACCGCCGCGTCAAAGAGGAATTACGGCGGACATCCACAGCCGCCGCCGACCGCGGTATTTTTTGGCGACATCCGGAATAATCGACTGGACATCGCCGGGTTCTCCCGTTATATCACCGCCTGCTGCGGTTCGTCCGCACGGATGCCTGGGTAGCTCAGTTGGTAGAGCACGTGACTGAAAATCACGGTGTCGGTGGTTCAATTCCGCCCCCAGGCACCATACGGGACAAGGTGTCAAGAGGCACGCAACCGCGCAATCAGCGCCTTGGTGTCGTCGATTCCGCGCCGGACATACGTCAGCTCATCACCGCAGAACAGATAGTCGACCTTGAGATCGAGCCAGTATTTCACCCAGTCGGGGTTGCTCGGCGCGATGGACGGGCCGCAGGGCATTTTGTGCGCCTTGCAGCAGGCGACAATCCGCTGGTATTGGGCCAGCATGTCGGGATGGCGCAGCTGCCCCAGCAGCCCCATGGAGCCGGAGAGATCGTACGGGCCGATGATCACGCCGTCAATGCCGTCGACTCCCAGGATGTCATCGAGATTGTCCACCGCTTCGCGATGCTCAACCTGGATGAACTTCACCAGCGCCTCGTCGATGGAGGCGATGTATTCCGGGTCTTCCACCACGCCGTAACGGTTGGCGCGGCGCGGCCCGAACCCCCGCGTTCCCTTGGGCGGATAGCGGCAGGCGGCCACCACCCGGCGCGCCTCTTCGGCGGTGTTGACCATGGGGATGATGATGCCGTCGGGCCCCATTTCCAGCACCGGCTTGATGGTTGCCGGGTCGCCGGAAGTGACGCGGACGAACACCCCGGCCCCGGCGCCGTTGATGGCGGTAATGTGGGCGAGGATGGCGTCCTTGTCGAAGGCGCCGTGCTCACCGTCCACCCAGATGTATTTCAGGCCGTAAGCGGCCATCGCCTCCCCCAGAGCGGCGCTCGGCAGAAAAATATGCCCGGCGTGGATGAACGTGCCGTCGCGTATTGTTTTCTTCCACTCAGTTCCAAATGTCTTCATGATGCATCCGCTCCTTTGCCGCCCCGCAGCGGGGCTCCCGTTTTCATTTTCCGACGCCGCCGCCCTTACATCAGGCCGACCGCCCTTGGAAAGTACAAAATGGTTTCAGGGATATAGGTGATGACCACCAGAACGAAAATCATCACCGCCAGCATCGGCAGAATCTCCTGGATGATTTTCTTCAGCGGCGTCCCCGAAATGCCCGAGGTGATGAACAACAGCATGCCGAAGGGCGGCGTGCTCAAGCCCACCATCATGTTGAACGTCACCACCACCCCGAAATGCACGAGATCGATCCCCATCTGCCGCGCCACCGGAATGAGAATCGGGACGAACACCAGCTGAATGGTGCTGGTATCCATGAACATGCCCAAAATCAGAATGAAGATGTTGACCAGCAACAAAAAGAGATATTTGTTCTCGGTGAGCTCGATGAGCCAGGCGCCGATGCCGACGGCGATCCGCTCCCGAGCGACAATGTAGGAAATCACCGCCGCCGCGCCGATCATGATGCTGACGGCGCCGACATCCTTGACGGTGTCGGCCAGCACGCGGCCCAAATCCCGCCAGCCCAGCGCCCGGTAGGCGAACACCGAAATCACGATGGCGTAGAAGCCGGCGATGGCGCCCGCCTCGGTGGGGGTCATGACGCCGGTGTAGATGCCCATCAGCAGAATCACCGGGGTGAACAGCGCCGGCAGCGATTGCAGCGTCACCCGCAGCAGTTCCCTGGCGCGAACCGCCTGGCCGCGCGGATAATCGCGTTTGCCGGCGACATAGCTGACATAGACCATCAGCGCCACCGCCAGAATCACGGCGGGAATGATGCCGCCGAGGAACAGCGCCCCCACCGACGCATCCGACAGCATGGCATAGATCACCAGCGGAATGCTGGGCGGGAAAATCGGCCCCAGCGTCGCCGACGCCGAGGTGATGGCGCAGGAAAACGGCGGGTCATACCCGGCCTTGTTCATGGCGTCGATTTCGATTTTGCCCAGCCCCGCGGCGTCGGCCACCGCCGAACCGGTCATCCCGGCGAAAATCAGCGACGCCAGCACGTTGACGTGTCCGAGCGCGCCGCGCAGCCTGCCGCACAACGCATTGGCAAAGCTGAAGATCATGTCGGTCACCTTGCCGGAATTCATGACGTTGGCGGTAAAAATGAACAACGGCACGGCGATGATGACGTAATTGGTGTAGTAGGTGTTGACCACCTGATTGACCACAACGCCCATGTCGGCGCCCTTGACGACGAAGTAGCCGCAGGCGGCGGAAATCATGCCGAAGGCGATGGGCATCCGCAGGATGAAGGTGAGAACGAATATGATGAGACACACTGACAACGCCGCGTTCATTGCCGGATCTCCGCGTTTTTGTGTTCCCGGCTGTCGGCGAGGCGGCCCGAGAGAACCCGTGCGTCCTCGACGATGTCGGCCAGCGTGTAGCCGATGACCGACAGCAGGAAATAAACGAACGACAGGAACATGACGGTGAGCGGAATGCGGAACACGGCCGTCTTTTCGAATTGGATGAACAGGGAATACCTGAAGGACGGCACGATCAGGGCGAGGAAGGTGACGACAATCAGCACGTTGCCCAGAAGCCGCAGCGCCGCCGCCGGTTTGGGTTTCATCCGGTCGTAAAACATGGTGAAGGCGACATGGGAGCGGGTGCGCATGGTGTAACAGGCGCCGAAAATCACCGTCCAGATGAAACCCATGATGATGACTTCCTGGGTCCAGGTTACGGGGTCATGCATCACATAGCGGAAAAACACCTGGATCAGGAACGAGATGAACATGGCGGAAAACGCCAGGATCGGCACATAGTATTCCAGAATGTCCCGCAGGAACAGCAGGGTTTTTCTCATGGGCGGCCCTCCGCAGGCGGCCGGAGCGGCGCCTCGGCATCGAGCGGGGCGCCGCTCTTTCAGCGCGCTGTGATGTTACTTGGCCATGTCGCGGATCTTCTTGTACAGATCCATGTCCCAGGTCTTGGAATAGTCGGATTTCAGATACTGCTCCATGACGTGGCTCGAAAACGCGTCGAGATCCGCCTCATAGATCTTCAACCCCTGGGATTTGAAGAAATCGATGATTTCCGCCTCAATCTTGGTGTTGGTCTCGTAGCAATAGTCGAGATTGGCTTTGACGCCCTCCATCACCCAGCCTTTCTGCTGGTCGGTGAGGGATTGCCACTTGGCCTCGTTGATGGTGATCCACACGCTGTCGACGATGTGGTTGGTCAGCGAGATGGATTTGGTCACTTCGTAGAACTTGCTGCTGCGATCGGTCGGCAGCGGGTTTTCCTGGCCGTCGATGGCCTTGGTCTGCAGGGCGAGGTAGATTTCCGCGAAGGTAATCGGGGTCGGGTTGGCGCCCATGGCCTTGCCGAGGAACAGCCACGCGTCGGAGTTGGGCATCCGCAGGTTGACGCCCTTCAAGTCTTCCGGCGTGCGGATCGGCTTGTCTTCCACCATGTTGATCTGCCGGGTGCCGAAATACTCGGCGCCCAGCGGCCGCACGCCCTGATCCTTGAGGATGCGCTCGAACACCTGTTTGCCGATTTCGCCGTTCAGCACCGCGTTCATATGCGCGGCATCCTTGAACAGATAGCCGGCGGCGAACATCGACACCCACGGCGACGCGCCGGTGAACCACGGCGCCGAAATCACGGCGATATCCGCCTGGCCGGATTTCACCGCCGCCAGTTCCTGCTCCTGCTTGAACAACGAAGCGGAATCATAGGTCAACACGGTGATTTCACCGTTGGAAACCTTTTCCACCACTTCCTTGAACACCCGCATGCCGCCGCCCTGGGTGTCGGTGCCCGGCGCGTTGAGGGTGTAGATGAGCTCCACCGGCGCGGCCTGAAGGGGAGCGGAGGCGCCGCACAGCAGCCCCGCCGCAAACAATCCGGCGCTGAGATAAGTGAGATGTTTCATGGTTGGTCCTCCCATTCTGGTTTGTTCAGATGACTACTCTTGAATTGACGCCCGGCCGCGCTTTTTCCCGGTTCTCGCCGCGGCCCGGCGTTTGGCTTCCTCATACTGGGAAACGTGGGTCTTGCCGGAAATGAAGTGCTCCAGCATCGCCTTTTCGGCATAATCCGGGTCTCTCATCCTGATGCCCTTGAGAATTTCCCGATGCTCGTTCAGGGTCAAGTTCTGGTCATAACGGCTGTCCAGCCCCTTCAACATATACTCCTTGAGCAGCTGCATCATGGCTTCCACAAACATCACCAGCAGGTCGTTGCGGCTGGCCCGGGCGATGGCGACATGGAAACTCATGTCGATCTTCAGCCAGTCGTCATGGGGCATGCTGAGGTCCGACATCCGCTCGATGGTCTCATCGAGAAAGGCGATTTCCCCGTCGCTGATGTGCCGCGCCGCCAGCCGCGCCGTCGCCGTCTCCAGAATCACCCGGGTATCGTGCAGATTGTCGTTGCTGATGTTGGTCATCTTGACGATGCGGTTGACCGCCAGCGCCACCGTATCGGTCTGCGGCCTGGAAATGTAGGAGCCGTCGCCGTTGCGCACCCTGACCAGGCCGCGGTCCTGCAGCACCTTCAACGCCTCGCGGATCACCACCTTGCTGACGTTGAACCGCTCCGAGAGCTCCTGTTCCGATGGCAGCTTCTCGTCTTCCTCGGATTGGACAATCACCTGCTCCAGGGCTTCAACAATCTGTTGAAACAGGCTGGTCTTGGCAATGGTGAAATCTATGCGTTTCAACCGATTCCCCCCGCAGTCAGGCCCGGCGGCGCCCCGGCTTCATCCGTCCGGTCGGGCTGTCCGCCTTGCTACCTTACTACCTTTCATAAAGGTAGCATAAAGTCTAACACGCGTCAAGGGGCGGCACGTGGTGGACGGGGTGGACAAGGGTGGACACGGTGGACTAAGCTGTACCCCGAAAAGTGGACACGGTGGACCATGTGTCGTTGAGATTGCAAACATCCGAGCACCCGGGATTGTCCACCACGCCCACCATGTCCACCCTTGTCCACCCTGTCCACCGTGTCCACCAAATAGCTTCACCCCTCCCCTTCACTCCGCCTGCGTCAGTTGCCCGCGCACCCAGTTCACCGCGTGGCGGCCGTGGATCGCCGCCTTTTCCAGGTCGGAGAGTTTCTCGCGGGCCTCGTCCACCTCGCGCTGGCGCTGCCACAGCGCGGCGTAGAGGCCGTTGAGCTCCAGCAGTTCGGCGTGACTGCCGCGCTCGACGATGACGCCTTGGTCCAGCACGAGGATTTCGTCGGCGTGGACCACCGTCGACAGGCGATGGGCGATGACCAGGGTGGTGCGCCCGGCGGCGACATGGTCCAGCGCGTTCTGGATTTCCTTTTCCGTAAACGAATCCAGCGCCGAGGTGGCTTCATCCAGCACCAGCAGCGGCGGCCCCTTCAAAATGGCGCGGGCGATGGCGATGCGCTGTTTCTCGCCGCCCGACAGCTTGAGGCCGCGCTCGCCCACCGGGGTGTCATACCCCAGCGGCAGGGCGTCGATGAAGCGGTCGATCTGCGCCAGACGCGCCGCCTCCCGCACCTCGGCGTCGGTGGCGTCGGCGCGTCCGTAGCGGATGTTGTAGCCGATGGTGTCGTTGAACAGCACGGTGTCCTGCGGCACCATGCCCAGCGCCCGGCGCAGCGAACTCTGGGTGACCATGGTGATATCCTGCCCGTCGATGCTGATGGCGCCGGAGGTCGGCTCATAAAACCGGAACAGCAACCGCGAAATGGTGGATTTGCCCGCGCCCGACGGCCCGACCAGCGCCACCGTGCGCCCGGCGGGAACCTCGAAGCTGACGCCCCTGAGAATTTCCCGCTCCGGCTGATAGGAAAAGCACACGTTGTCGAACCGGATCGTCCCCTCGCGCACCACCAGGTCCACGGCGCCGGGAACATCGCTGATTTCCGGGTTCTGGGCCAGCAGCGCGAACAGATCGTGGATGTCGGTGAGCGCCTGCTTGATGTCGCGGTAAATCGTCCCCATCAGGTTGAGCGGAATGTAGAGCTGGATCATCATGGCGTTGATCATGACGAAGCCGCCCACCGTGGCGCTGCCGGCGGCGACGTCGCGCACGCACAGCACCATCAGCAGCGCCATGCCGACGGTGAAAATCAGCGCTTGGCCGAAGTTCAGCACCGCCAGCGAGGTCAGGGTTTCCACCGACGACACCTCATACCCCGCCATGGCGTCGTCAAAGCGCCGGATTTCGAGCTCCTCGGCGCAGAAATACTTCACGGTTTCGTAGTTCAGCAGCGAGTCCACCGCCTTGATGGTCGCCTCGTTGTCGGACTCGTTCATCTTGCGGCGGATGGCGATGCGCCGGCGGGTAGCCTGGAAGGTGAAGGCCAGGTACACCGCCACCATCACCACCACGATCACCGCGTACATCAGGCGGAACTCGGCCCACAGCACCACGAAAATCATGATGAATTCGAGAATGGTGGGGATGAGCTGCAGGGTCAGCAGCCGGGAAAGCCGCTCCACGGCGTCGCGGCCGCGCTCGAGAATCCGCGTCAGGCCGCCGGTCTTGCGCTCCAGATGAAACGCCAGCGACAACCGGTGCATGTGACTGAACGCCATCATCGAGAGGCGCCGCACGGCATTCATCGCCACCTTGGCGAACACGGCGTCGCGCGCCTGGGTGAGCAGCGCCATCAGGATGCGCAGGACGCCGTAGAGAAGGGTGAGCCACACCGGCGCCGACCACAGGGCGGCGGCGGGCAGCGAGCCGCCCTCGATGCCGGAGACCAGCGCGTCCGTCGCCCACTTGTAGGAATAGGGCATCAGGATGGTGACGACCTTGGCGAGCACCAGCAG
>JAISTL010000016.1 GCA_031272615.1 Methylobacteriaceae bacterium
GACCCGTATGCGCGCCGAACTTCTGCCGGTTCTCAAATACCGCACGATGAGCGACGGCGCCGGGATATTTTAGGCCGCCTGCAAAGAGCGTTTTATACTGGAACTGGAACAAGGCGGTGTATCAGTTGCTGCCGATGCAGATACGCGTTTTCAATGTCAATAGACGGCATTGTCGATGTATTCTTCCTGTTGGGGAAGTCGGAGTCCGATGACGTGTTTCGCATCTTGTAAAAGGTTCATTTACAAAAACAGCCCATTTATGTAAAGTCACACTTTACAAAAATCCGATTTTATGTAATGTTGCAGTCGACAAAAATTGAGCCCATCATGAACATGCCCTCTGCAAACCGCCCGGACACCATTGAGCGCGAGGTGTGGCCCGCCTTGAAAGCGGAACTTGCCGGCCGGGAAATCCTGGTCATCACCGGTCCGCGCCAGGTGGGCAAGACAACCACGCTGAAATGGCTGCTGGACCAGGTGCCCGACAACAAACTGTACCTGGACCTGACTCTCGTCAGCACCCAACGCCTGTTCGAGAGCGGGGATTATGACGCCGTCGCCAACGCGTTGAAGGGGTTCGGCCTGGACCTGGAGCGCCGCGCGGTGGTGGCCGTTGATGAAATCCAGTATTCCAGAGATTTTCCGCGCGCCGTCAAATATCTTTATGACCATTACGGCATCAAGTTCATCCTCACCGGCTCAAGCGCGTTTTATCTGAAGAACCACTTTTCGGAATCCCTTTCCGCCCGCAAACTGATTTTCGAACTTCTCCCTCTCTCGTTCCGGGAGTTTCTCGCCATCAAGGGGGTGAACTACATCCCGCCGAAGGTCGATTTTGCCGGAGTCTCCGACGCCCGCTTCGATGCCTTCGCCTACGGAACTCTCTCGGCGTACTACGACGAATACATTGAATTCGGCGGGTTTCCCGTGGTGGCGTTGAGCGGGACGACGGAGCGCAAACGCCGGATGCTGGATGTGATTTACAGCTCCTACATCAACATGGATGTGACGCAGCTGGCGGACTTCAAATCCATCTCCGATCTCAAGAAACTTGTTTCCCTGTTGGCGGTGCGTGTCGGCACGCGCCTCAACATAGACGAACTGTCGAAAACCCTGGGGGTGTCCCGCCCGACCATCATGAACCATATCGCCTTTCTTGAACAGACCTATCTGATCCGGATGCTGCCGGCATTCTCAAAAAGCCCCGCGGTGCGTGAACGCCTGCCGAAAAAGGTCTATTTCGTCGACACCGGCATCGCCAACACCAATGCCGCTCTCTCCGGCGGCGCGCAGTTTGAAAACACGCTGTGCCACCAACTGCGGCCGTATGGAACCGTCGCGTTCTCAAACCAGGGCGGCGAAATCGATTTCGTTCTGTCCTGCGCCGGAAAAACCGTCGCCCTTGAAGCCAAGGAAACGCCGGTGGAGAAGCATTTGGCGGAAACGGCCCGGCGCGCCGCGCGCATCGATGCCGATGCCTTCGCCGTCATCGGCCGCGCACCCTCCGCCACGCTCAACACCTGCGTGTGGGGCGGGAACGTGTGAGCGCGCCATTCATCGTCCGCTGGCAACCGGCGCCCTCTACACCTTTTTGCCCTGCAGCCTGCCGGCGGCGCGGGAGCGGCCGATGATCGGCAGCAGCGCGGCGAGTTCGGGGCCGTGGTCGATGCCGGTGAGAGCCTGGCGCAGCGGCATATACAGGGTTTTGCCCTTGCGGCCGGTTTCCGCGGCAAGCGCCGATGTCCATTGTTTCCAGGTGGTTGTGTCCCACGGTTCCTCCGGCAGCAACGCCAGCGCCGCGGCGATGAACTCCGGGTCGTCAATCGACGGCTGAATCGGCGCGCTGACAATGTGCCACCATTCCCGCGCCTGGGAGAGCAGCACGATATTGGCGCGCACCGCGTTCCAGAAGGCTTCGCCGCCGGTGATGCCGAGCTTTTTCAGGCGCGGCGCCGCGGCGTCATAGGGCATTTCATGCAGCAGGCGGGCATTGAGCTGGTCGAGTTCCAGCGGGTCGAACTTGGCCGGCGCCCGGGAAATGTTGGAGAAATCGAGGATTTCCCCCAGCTCCGCCAGTGATGGCACCGCGCGGATGGCCTGTGACGAACCCACCAGAGTGGCCAGAGACGCCACCGCCATGGGTTCATAGCCGCTCTCCCGCAAGTTGCGGAGCGACAGATGCCCGAGGCGCTTGGACAGCCCTTCGCCGCTCACCGTTGTCAACAGGTTGTGGTGGGCAAAGGCGGGGCTTCCGGCGCCCAGCGCCCGGAAAATCTGGATTTGCACCGCGGTGTTGGTGACATGGTCTTCCCCGCGGATGATGTGGGTGACGGCGTAATCGATGTCGTCGACCACCGACGGCAGGGTGTAGAGATAACTGCCGTCCTCGCGGATCAGCACCGGGTCCGACAGGGAGCGCGAGTCCACCTGGCAGTCGCCGCGCACCAGGTCTTTCCACGCGACGGTTTCCGGCGCCAGCAGAAACCGCCAGTGCGGCCGCCGTCCCTGAGCCTCGAAGGCGGCCTTTTCGGCGTCGGACAGCTTCAGCCCGGCGCGGTCGTAAATCGGCGGCAAGCCGCGCGCCACCTGGAATTTGCGGCGGCGGTCCAGTTCCTCGGCGGTTTCATAACAGGCGTAGAGCAGGCCCTGCTGCTTCAGCTTTTCCGTTGCGGCGTCATAGTTCGCAAAACGGTCCGACTGCCGGAAGATGGTGTCCGGATGGATGCCGAGCCACTGCAAATCCGTCAGAATGCCGTCGGCGAACTCCTGCCGCGAGCGTTCCAGATCGGTGTCGTCAAACCGCAGGATGAACACGCCGCCGTGGCTGCGGGTGAACAGGGCGTTGAACAGCGCCGTGCGGGCGTTGCCGATGTGCAGGTTGCCGGTGGGGGAGGGGGCAAAACGGACGACAGGTGCTTTCATCGTAACCTCTGCGGGTTGGGCGCGGAACGGATATACCGGTAGTCCTACTCCGTTCGTCGGGGTTTGTGAACTTCAAATGCAACGACCGGCGCGTTCATTTTTCGCCGATGATATCCCTGGCCCTGGCGATTTGCGCCCGCACCGCGTCCGGCGCGGTGCCGCCGTGGGAGCGGCGCGCCGCCACCGAGGCTTCCAGCGTGACGGCGTCAAAGATGTCGGCGTCGATTTTGTCACTGAAGGTGCGGTATTCCTCCAGGGACAGGTTGTCGAAGAGCTTGCCGCGGGCGATGCAGTAGTTGACGATGCCGCCGACCACATGGTGCGCCTCGCGGAACGGCAGCCCCTTGCGCACCAGATAGTCGGCCATGTCGGTGGCGGTGGAAAACCCGCGCCCCGCCGCCTGCCGGGTGTTGTGCTCCAACACGCTCATCCTGCCGATCATCGGCGCCATCACGGTGAGGGAGGCGCTGAGCGTATCCATGGAATCATACACCGTTTCCTTGTCTTCGCTCATGTCGGTGTTGTAGGCCTGGGGCAGGCCCTTCATGATGGTCAGCATGGCCGTGAGGTTGCCGAGCATCCGCCCGGTTTTGCCGCGGATTTTCTCGGCGACGTCAGGGTTTTTCTTCTGCGGCATGATGCTGGAGCCGGTGCAGAAATCGTCCGACAGCTCGATAAACTTGAAATCCTGGCTGGAAAACACCGCCAGCTCCTCGGCAAGGCGGCTGAGATGCACATGGCACAGCGCCGCGGCGGCGTTGAATTCCACCATATGGTCGCGGTCGGAAACGGAATCGATGCTGTTTTCCGTCGGCTTGCGGAAGCCGAGCGCCTTCGCCGTATAGTCGCGGTCAATGGGGAAGGTGGTGCCCGCCAGCGCCGCCGCGCCCAGCGGGCATTCGTCCATGCGGGCGAAAAGGTCTTCAAAGCGGCCGTAATCCCGCTCCAGCATCCAGAAATAGGCCATCAGCCAGTGGGCGAACAGAATGGGCTGCCCGGTCTGCAGGTGGGTGTAGCCGGGCATGATGACGGAAAGGTTCTGTTCCGCCTTGGTGATGAGGGTTTTCTGCAGGGCGCGGATGAGGGCGTTGAGCTCGCGGATGACGGCGCGCATGTGCAGTTTGGAATCCAGCGTCGTCTGGTCATTGCGGCTGCGGGCGGTGTGCAGTTTGCCGCCGACAGGGCCGACAATCTCTGTCAGCCGTTTTTCAACCGCCATGTGGATGTCTTCATCGGCGACATCGAACACGAAGACGCCGCCGGTGATTTCCTTTTCCACCTGATCCAGGCCGCCGAGAATGGTCTCGGCCTCCGCTTCGGTGAGGATACCCTGGCGCGCCAGCATACGCGCGTGTACGCGGCTGCCCTCGATATCGAAGGGGCACAGCCGCGTTTCGATGAGAATGGTGGCGTTGAACGCTTCAACCAGCTTGTCGGTCGGCATATCGAACCGCCCGCCCCAGAGTTTTGTCGACACGCAATCCTCCTGAATGGCGTTGGATGGAGCAGGGCGCTCCCCTGAAAAAACAGGACGGCCGGAACACCCTGCCTGCTCCGGCCCGTCCGGGAACGAGGTTGTGCCGGCGCCTATTCAGCCGCCGACGTATGATGATACAGGCGCCCGCCGCGCGCTTCCTTGAGCATTTCCGCTGTCAGGAAGGCGATTTCGATGGCCTGGTCGGCGTTGAGGCGCGGGTCGCAATAGGTGTGGTAACGGTTGCGCAGGTTTTCCTCGGTGACGGCGTGGGCGCCGCCGATGCACTCGGTGACGTTCTGCCCCGTCATTTCCAGGTGCAGGCCGCCGGCGTAGCTGCCCTCGGCGCGGTGGACGCTGAAGAACGTGCGGATTTCGCTGAGGATGCGGTCGAAGGAGCGGGTTTTATACCCGGTCGCCGCCTTGACGGTGTTGCCGTGCATCGGGTCGCATGACCACACCACCGAGCGGCCTTCCCGCTGCACCGCCCGGATCAGCCCCGGCAGGAATTCGCCGATTTTGTCGGCGCCGAAGCGGCAGATCAGGGTCAGACGGCCCGGCTCGTTCTCCGGGTTGAGGATGTCGAGCAGGCGGATGAGATCGTCGCTTTCCAGCGACGGGCCGCATTTGACGCCGATGGGGTTCTTGATGCCGCGGCAGTATTCCACATGGGCGTGGTCGGCCTGGCGTGTGCGGTCGCCAATCCACAGCATGTGCCCGGAGGTGGCGTACCAGTCGCCGGTGGTGGAGTCGACGCGGGTCATGGCCTGTTCGTATCCCAGCAGCAGCGCTTCGTGGCTGGTGTAAAACTCGGTGGTGCGCGTCTCGGGGTTGACCTCGGGTTCGATGCCGATGGCCCGCATGAAGGCCAGCGTCTCGCTGATGCGTTCGGCCACTTCCCGGTAGCGGTGGGATTGCGGCGAATCCTCCACGAAGCCCAGCATCCAGCGGTGGGCGTTCTCGAGGTTGGCGTAACCGCCCCAGGCAAAGGCGCGCAGTAGGTTGAGCGTTGCCGCGGCCTGGCGGTAGGCCGACAGCTGCCGGGTCGGGTCCGGCTGGCGCATGTCGGGGGTGAAGGCGATATCGTTGACGATATCCCCGCGGTAACTCGGCAGTTTGACCTCGCCGATCCGCTCGAAATCGTCTGACCGCGGCTTGGCGAACTGCCCGGCGATGCGGCCGATTTTCACCAGCGGCAGGCTGCCGGAAAAGGTCAACACCACGGCCATCTGCAGGAAAACCCGGAAAAAGTCCCGGATATTGTCGGCGGAATGCTCGGCGAAACTCTCGGCGCAGTCACCGCCCTGCAGCACGAAGGCGCGTCCTTCCGCCGCGGCGCCCAGCGCCTTTTTCAGTTTGCGCGCCTCGCCGGCGAAAACCAGCGGCGGAAACGCGGCCAATTGCTGCTCCACATCCTTTAATGCGACGGCATCCGGATACACAGGCATTTGCCTGGCCGGTTTGGATCTCCAGCTGTCCGGGCTCCAGTGCGTACTCATTCCCTTGCTCCATTCGGACGCTCACCGGAAAAGCCTGCCTCCCGCTCTTCCGCGCGTCTGTCGTTCTGTTGCTGTGGCGAATCGAAGTACCGCTATAAACATAACGAAGATACAATTCCAGAAAATTGTGGAGGGGTCGCCGGGCGGAGGGCGGGACTTGGCCGGTCAGCCTTCAACCGGTTCATGCCCTTTCAGCAGCGTGCGGATTTTGTGTATCGCCGCCGCCTTCACCGCCTGCATGGGTTCCTTGAACAGCTTGACCCGGTCAAATTCGCCGGGGTGTTCGCTCATCACCCGGCGCAGGGTGTTGCCGAACGCCATACGCAGGGCGGTGCCGATGTTGATTTTCTGTGCGCCGTAACGGATCAGCCG
>JAISTL010000032.1 GCA_031272615.1 Methylobacteriaceae bacterium
GTCTCCGCCAATACCTTCGTTATCGCCGCCGTCAGCGTCGTCTTCCCGTGGTCGACGTGACCAATCGTCCCGATGTTGCAATGCGGTTTCGTCCGCTGATACTTTTCCTTGGCCATCGCCTTACTCCCTCAATGGGTCATGTGCACCATGCACGTGTTAAATTCGATTTCTCACGCCCTGATTTCAGCTGTATTTGGACTGAATTTCGGCCGCGACACTGGGCGGAACCTGCTCATAGTGATCAAATTCCATGGAAAACGCTGCGCGCCCCTGTGACATGGAACGCAGATTGTTGACATATCCGAACATGCTGGACAGCGGCACCATGGCGTCTATCACCACGGCATTGGCCCGCATATCCTGTCCGCGGATCTGGCCGCGCCGGGAATTCAGGTCGCCGATGACCGAGCCGGTGTATTCCTCCGGCGTCACCACTTCAACCTTCATCATCGGCTCCAGCAACACCGAACGGCCTTTCTGCAGCGCTTCCCGCAAAGCGGCGCGGGCGGCGATTTCAAAGGCCAGGGCGGAGGAGTCCACTTCGTGGAACGCGCCGTCCACCAGCGTCACCGAGAGATCGACCACCGGGAAACCAGCCAGCGTACCGGCGCCGAGAACGCTCTCCAGCCCCTTTTCAACACCCGGGATGAACTCCTTGGGCACCGAACCGCCGACAATCTTGCTCTCGAACTTGAAGCCGCTGCCGGGTTCTCCCGGTTCCACCACCAGCTTGACCCGGGCGAACTGCCCGGAACCGCCGGATTGCTTCTTGTGGGTGTAATCCACTTCCGTCGTCTTGGTGAGCTTCTCGCGATAGGCCACCTGCGGGGCGCCGATATTGGCGTCGACCTTGTAGGTGCGCCGCAGGATGTCGACCTTGACGTCGAGGTGCAGCTCGCCCATGCCCTTCAGGATGGTCTGGCCGGATTCGCTGTCGGACCACACCCGGAAGGAGGGGTCCTCGGCGGCCATCTTGGCCAGCGCGATGCCGAGCTTTTCCTGGTCAGCCTTGGATTTCGGCTCGATGGCGATTTCCATCACCGGCTCCGGAAATTCCATTTTTTCCAGAATGATGGGTTTGTTCATGTCGCACAGCGTGTCGCCGGTGCGTGTTTCCTTCAAGCCCGCCAGGGCGACGATATCGCCGGCGTAGATTTCCTTGATGTCCTCCCGGGCGTTGGCGTGCATCAACAGGATGCGCCCGATGCGCTCACGCTTTTCGCGGGTGGCGTTGGCCACCGTCACGCCGGACTCCACCTTGCCCGAATAGGCGCGGCAGAAGGTGATGGTGCCGACGAACGGGTCGTCCATAATCTTGAACGCCAACATCGAGAACGGTTCCTCGTCCTTCGGATGGCGGGAGATCAGCTTCTCTTCCCTGGCGTTGGGGTCAAGGCCGAGAATCTCCTCGCGGTCGGCGGGAGACGGAAGATAATCGACCACGGCGTCGAGCAGCGGTTGTACGCCCTTGTTTTTGAAGGCCGAGCCGCACAACACCGGGTGGAAGGCGCGCTGACGCACCGCAAGGCGCACCAGGCGGCGAAGCGTCGCCTCGTTGGGCTCCTTGCCTTCGAGGTAATCGGTCATCACCTCGTCATCGAGCTCCACCACCGCTTCCACCAGCTTCTGGCGGTATTCGACGGCCTTGTCCTTGAGGTCGTCGGGAATTTCGATTTCGTCGAATTTGGCGCCCAGCGCCTCGCCGCTCCACACATACCCCTTCATGCGGATGAGATCGACAACTCCGGCGAAGGAGGACTCAGCGCCGATGGGCAGCTGCAGGCACACCGGCCTGCCGCCGACACGGCTGACGATCATGTCGACGCAGCGGAAGAAGTCGGCGCCGATTTTGTCCATCTTGTTGACGAACACCACACGGGGCACGTCGTATTTGTCGGCCTGCCGCCACACGGTTTCCGTCTGCGGCTCCACACCCTGGTTACCGTCCAGCACGCATACCGCGCCGTCCAGCACCCTGAGCGAACGTTCCACCTCGACGGTGAAATCCACGTGCCCCGGGGTGTCGATGATATTCAGGCGACAACCGCGCCAGAAACACGTGGTCGCGGCGGAGGTGATGGTGATGCCGCGTTCCTGTTCCTGAACCATGAAATCCATGGTGGCGGCGCCGTCGTGGACCTCGCCGATTTTGTGGGACTTGCCCGTATAATACAGGATCCGCTCGGTCGTCGTCGTCTTCCCGGCGTCGATATGCGCCATGATTCCGAAGTTGCGGTAGTCCTCAATTGCGTGGGTACGAGGCATTCAGAATTGCTCCGGGTAGAATGACCGCCGTTACCAGCGGTAGTGGGAAAAGGCGCGGTTGGCCTCGGCCATGCGGTGGGTATCCTCCCGTTTCTTCACCGCTGTTCCGCGATTGGCGGCGGCGTCCATCAGTTCGGCGGACAACCGTTCGACCATGGTTTTGTCGCTGCGCCCGCGCGCAGCCGAGATGAGCCACCGGATCGCCAGAGCCTGGCGGCGTTCTGCGCGCACTTCCACAGGCACCTGATAGGTGGCGCCGCCGACTCGGCGAGAGCGCACCTCGATCACGGGGGACACATTTTCCAGCGCCGACCGGAACACTTCCAGCGGATCGCTCTTGGCACGGCTCTCGATGAGATCGAAAGCACTGTACACGATGTTTTCGGCGACGGATTTCTTGCCGTCGTACATGAGCGAATTCATGAACTTGGCGAGAATAACATCTCCGTATTTCGCATCCGGTATAATGTCACGCCTTTCGGCGCTGTGACGTCGGGACATCCGATACCTCCGACCCTAAAATCCAATAACGAAACCCATTCCAAAATCGCCGAAACGGCTTATTTCGGACGCTTTGCGCCGTACTTCGAGCGACGCTGCTTGCGGTTCTTGACGCCCTGGGTGTCCAGAACGCCGCGCAAAATGTGATAACGCACGCCGGGCAAATCCTTGACGCGGCCGCCGCGGATCATCACCACCGAGTGTTCCTGCAGGTTGTGCCCTTCGCCCGGGATATAACCGATGACCTCGAACCCGTTGGTCAGGCGAACTTTCGCCACCTTGCGCAGAGCCGAGTTCGGCTTCTTCGGCGTCGTGGTGTAAACGCGTGTGCACACGCCGCGCTTCTGCGGGCATGAATCCAGCGCGGGAACCTTGTTCCGGCTTTTTTGTGCTTCCCGCGGCTTGCGGATAAGCTGTGCAATCGTCGGCATCCTGTGCCCTCATTCTCCAGCCGGCGAACCGGCCAATGAAACCAATGCGCGAAACAATCCGACGCGGGGTGAACAGCGCGGCACATGCATGAAGAGAGCCTGCCGCCCTTTCGCGCATCGGATTGCAGAGGATTACCCGACCAATCGGGCAATCATGCCTCAAAACTACCAAGGATAGTCAGAGTATGCGGTTTGTCGAAGGAACCGCTGCGCGCACACGAATCCGAGTGCCCGCGCGTCCGGCTTACGGGCAACCGCGAGTGCCGCCTTCTAGACTCGCCGACTCCATTAGTCAACCGCTTTTTTGAGAAAAATTCGCGATCGGACGGCGCCGCCTCCCGCGCAGACCTCCCGGTCGCGTTACCGGTGAATGCCCGTGCGGGGGGCATGGCCAGTGAGGCCGTCACCCACGAGCGATAGCGAAGCAATCCAGTCCGAGCCCCGTCACCCACGAGCGTGAGCGAAGCAATCCAGCGGAGACTTGGTGGACTTGGTGGACGGTAAAACACGCTGACGCCCCTCCGCCGGTTGGCGTGACCGCACGGCCAGTGAGGCCGTCATTGCGGGGAACCGCCGCGGCCGCGCGGCGACACCAGAACGCGGGCCGCCGACGCCGCCCCGCCGGTCATTGCCGCAACCGCCGACGCCGCCCCCTCCCGCACCGGCTCGATCAACCGCCGCCGCAACAGACCGCCGATTTCCCTCACCCTGCGCCCGATATCCTCACGGTTCAACAACCGCCACAACCAACCGAGACCGCCGCGATACCCCACCATGCGAAACGCCTCCACCGGGTCCATGCGGTTGGACGCCAGCAACCAGCAAAACGTTTCGTGTTTTCTGTTCTTCAGAACGCACCCCATGACTCTACTCCTTGCAATGCGATGGTATCGGAAAGGCACAGCCCTTCCTGTGGTTTCCCAAACGGACGATTGCGGAGCGACAACTGCCCTGCATCATTTGCGAATAATAAATCTTCACAAATATTATTTGTTCATGTATATTAACAAACTCTATCTGTCAACACATGATTAGAACAAAAATGGTAAAACATATGTCACACACAGCAAAACCGGCCGAAATAAAGGAACATAGAGGCAATGAGCAGGCGCGCCATTCCGCGACTCGGCCTGCCGCGGCTGTTGCGTGTCCGCCGGCTCGGCGGCTGAATCGCGACTCGTGCCCCCGCCGCCAAGCGCCCGAATGGTCCGATGAATTCCCGCTTCAAAGGATTTCCACCGCTGCCGACGCGAAAAGCGGGTTTAAAATCAACATGCTGCCCCGCCCGCTGTGAAGGATTTTCCGCTCGATGCCGCCGGAACACAATTTCAAGTGGTTGAAGTTGCGGAGTTTACCGACTGCCGCTGCCGCCGCGACATCCCGTCCCGGGCCGCGGTGGTTCTATCTTGTTGAAGAAATGGTACGACAAGCTGTTTTTCGTCGCCGAACCTGTTATCATCGTGCCCCGCGAGTCCATAGCCAAAGCGCCCGCGGGCAGCGTAGTTCTACGCTTGTCTGTCCGGGCGCGGCGGCATGTTCCCGCCCCGGCGGCGAAGCGGCGCTTCACCCGGCTTCGCTTCCGATTCTCAGAAACCCTCCAGGACCGGCCATGACGAACACCCCAGACGCGAAAAACTCCGTCAACACATTGCCCAAACAAATCGCCGACGAGATTGTCCGTTATATCCTGGACAACCGCCTGCAGGAAGGCGACCGCCTTCCCAACGAGCACACCTTGGCCACCCGCCTCAATGTCGGTCGCGGCACTATCCGGGAGGCCATGAAAACCCTGGCGTCGCGCAACATCATCCACATCCGCCAAGGCTCGGGCATGTATGTCTCGGGCAAGACCGGCCTTGCCGACGATCCCTTGGGGCTCACCTTCATCGAGAACAAGCGCAGCCTCACCAAAGACCTTATCGACCTCAGATTCGTTCTCGAACCGCCCATTGCCGCCTGGGCGGCGCGCAACGCCACCACCCAGGACGTGCGGGAGATCCGGGCGCTGTGCGAAGAGGTGGAGCGGATGATTATCGCCGGAGACGACTACAAGGAAAAGGACATCGCCTTCCACGCCGCCATCGCCATGAGCAGCAAGAATGTCGTCGTGCCCCGCCTGCTGCCCATCATCCACGCCGCCGTCTCCATGTTCATCGCTGAAACCCACCGCGCCCTCGATCAGGATACCATCGTCGCCCACCGGGAAATCACCTACGCCATTGAAAGCCATGACCCGGAAGCGGCGCGGGACGCCATGTCCATCCATCTGTCCTACAACCGCCGCCACATCACCATGCGCTGGCGGCAGGAGGAACTCTGAACGGCGCCGCCGCGGCTGTTTCAATTCGCGACAGGCGGATTTACGACGCAACGACACATTTTGAAACAGTGCCGGCCCGTTGTTGTTCATTCGCTTTTCCCCATTCCGATTCCCGCGAAACACGGTTGACATCCCACGGGAAAGGGTTAAAAAT
>JAISTL010000044.1 GCA_031272615.1 Methylobacteriaceae bacterium
CGGAGTCTTTCGAAGCGCTCCGCGACCTCAACGATTCCCGCTGCTCCGCCTGCGGCTGGCCGACGCTGGCCCAATATCACTACACGCCGCGGACAACGCCCGGCGAAATGATATGGTGCAATTTCTCTCCCGATGCCGTCACCCTGGAATCTTACAAGCAGCACGTCGGTCGCGTTGTGACGTTCGAGGGCGTCGTCCGCGACGTCAAGGTGAGCCGCCGCGGCACGGATTTTGCCCTGATGTTCGAAAACGCCGCCTGGATCAAGGGGTTCAAGCTGGTGTTCTTCAAGAGCGCGGTTGCGTCACTCGGCGGCCCGGACTATCTGCACAGCCTGAAAGGAAAAACTCTGCGGGTGAGAGGCCTGATCGCCAACGTTCCGGTTTTTGGTTATGAAATCATTGTCACCCACAAATCCATGATTCTGGATGTGCGCTGACAATCGTCATCGGGAAACAGGAGCCCCATGCAAGCATTCGTTATTGTCTTTATTTTTTTGGTCATTGTCATTATTCTGGCGTCCTTGAGCGGGTCCGGGGGCAACACCCGCCCTCCGCCACGCTCGCAGAAAACCTATCGCCCGAAACGCTCGACCGGCGGTCCGTCCATCGTGTTTTCCAACCCGGCGCCCCAAAACGCCGCCGCGCTCCAAAACGCCACGGCGCCCCAAACCGGGAAATTTGCGGACGCGGCAGATCTTTCAGGGCTGGTTGACGCCTTTACCGGCGTGCCGCTGGACCCGGCGAAGGGGCTGTATTTCTGCTCGAACTGCAAGGTGTTCTACCATCGGGAAAGCTATCAGCTCCTCGTTGAAGCCAACCATTCGGCCTGTGTTGCCTGCGGCTCGAAATCCCTGATCGCCTATCAGGCGCCGCGCCGTGTGGAGACCGGACAACCGCAGGGACGCAACTTCGACCCGACCGTTGTCACCCTGGCGAACTATCAACAACATGTCGGCCGTGTGGTCACCTTCGAGGGCCGCGTGTTTGACGTCAAGGTGAGCCGGCGCGGCTTGGACTACGCGGTGATGTTTGAAGACAAATCATGGACCAAGGGCTTCAAACTGGTGTTCTTCCGCGGCGCCGTCGCCGCCTGCGGCGGGCCGGTCTTCCTCAACAGCCTGAAAGGAAAAACCATCCGGGTGAGAGGATTGATTGCCAAAGACGCCACTTTCGGCTATGAAATCATTATCTCCGAACGTTCCATGATTTTGGGCGTACAATGATGACCGTTCGGCCGAAAGATGCGGGGGTGATCGACGATGCCTGAAACAAAGCCCGAATCGAGTTGGGATTTGACCGATAAAGCCTCCGGGCGATACCTGCGCCACAACCTGATTGACTGGTTCTCCCAGGAAGAAGTGGCGGCCGCCCGGGTGGCCGTCATCGGCGCCGGCGCCATCGGCAACGAAACCATCAAGAACCTGACGCTTCTCGGAGTCGGGATGATCGACGTGTTCGATTTTGACACCATCGAACTGCACAACCTCACCCGCAGCGTTCTGTTCCGGGAATTCGACGTCGGCCGCAACAAGGCCGAATGCGCCGCCGAACGGGCGCGGGAACTGGACCCCAACGTGAACGTGCGAGCCTTTGCCGGGGATTTCCGCGATCACATGTCTGTTCATCAGGCGTCGACCTACGATACCGTCATCTGCTGTGTCGACAACTTCGAGGCCCGAATCCGGTTGAGCAAAATGTGCCTCCTCGCCGGCACCGATTTCATCAACACCGGTATTGACAGCCGTTCCGTTGAAATCGGCTTCTATCCGCTCTCCCGCGGAACAGACATCCCCTGTTACGAGTGCGGGCTTCCCCCGACGGTGTACCAGCGCGTCGCCCGGCGGTACTCCTGCGGTTGGCTGAAGAAAGCCGCCTTCCGGGAAAACGCCGTGCCGACGACCATCATCACCTCGGCCATGGCCGGCGCCGCCGCCGCCGCCATCGCCCTGGACAAGAAATTCGCCGGCACTCACCCCGGGGCCGTGCGCATTTTGATTGACACAAAGACGTTCCGCCAAAGCATCGTCGATCTGACGAAAGACCCCGAATGCGGAGGCTGCGCCGGCATCGACGGCGTGCCCCTGGTCATCCCCACCAAAAGAACCGTCGCCGTTGTGCCGGGTATGGAGGCTGAGGAATTCACCTCTTCCGATGCGATCATCACCGATTGTGCATGCAAGAACGGCTGCCGGCTGGATGTGTCGCACATCGTCCTCAGGCGCGCCGACGAATTCGATGACCGGCTCTTCGAGTGCCCGGTGTGCAAATCCAATTCGGTCAATGTGGACATACGGCATACATTCACCGGCGCCGAACTGATCGGTTTTTTTGACGGCAAACCTTTTCCGGCGGACTATCTGCTGACGAAAATCAAAGATCACACCGTTTGTTATGATTTGGAGGACTAACCCATGGACATGGTCATCATTATCTTGAGAACCGCGGATCAGGCGCGCAAAGCCGAGCTGACCCTGCAGCGCTCCAATACCGGCGCGGATGTCATTCAGGCCGCCGTGGACAATTGGAATCTGCCCATCGATACTGATTACTCGCTGATCAATGCCGGTTCCGGCAAAAACATTCTCCCGACCCAACGGCTTCTGGATGATGTCGTAAAAGACGGAGATGTTCTTGAAATTCAACCTGTTCTGGTCGCCGGAGGAATGTGATGAACAGTGCCGTTGCGGAGCGCATCAACCGGGATATCGTAAAAGTCCGGGATCTCGCCGCGGCATCCGACGGCCGGATCAAGATTGTCTCGGTCACCGGAAACCCGCCCCATACCGTCGTTCTTGAGCTCGGATACCGGACGGCGAAATCCTCGAACTATCCGCGGGAACACGCGACCAAGGCCGTGGTTGAAATCAAACTCGCCGACACCTACCCCTTCCGGGAACCCTCGGTCACCTTCAAGAGCGAAGTGTTTCACCCCAATGTCTACCGCGGCGGCAGAGTGTGCCTCGGAACCAAATGGGTGTCGACGGAAGGGCTGGATTTGCTGGTCAAGCGTCTCATCCGCATCATGACCTTCGACCCGGATGTATCGAACCCCGGTTCGCCCGCCAACGGCGACGCCGCGAGTTGGTATCGCAACGCGGTCCGCAGTTTCCCGGGCGCTTTCCCGACGGAACAGGTGTATTTCGCAGCTCAGAAAAAACCGGCCATCGTCTGGAGCACCATCAAGAGTTGAACCAAAGGCATCATCATGCAATGGACAGACCTGCCCGGCGACAATCCTGTTCTTTCGCTCGCCGACACGTTGAGGACCGAACCGTTCACTGCGGCGCACCGCATTCTCTCGCTGCTGGAAGAAGATACGCTGATCGTCTTTCCGGATAACGTTCGCGCCGCCATCCTCGAGCATATCAGCACGTCATGGGTTGAAATGGGGGGCCTGCTTCTCGGCCGGGTCACCACCGGCATCGGCGTCACTGCCGACGGCGGGCGGACCATGCTGCTGGAAATCACCGGTTGCGTTCCCAGCATCGGGGCCACGGGAACCCGAACGTACCTCACCATGGACACCGCGGTCTGGAACGCGGCGCGTGAGGCGCTGCACCCCGACGAGGTCATCATCGGCTGGTTCCACAGCCACCCCAATCTCGGAGCGTTTTTCTCCGGCACCGATTTGCGCACCCAGCGCGCGTTTTTCGCCAATGACTACAGCATCGGATTCGTCATGGACTGGGTCCGCCACGAGGAAGCCTGGTTCCTCGGCCCGATGGCGCGGCAAATCCCGCCGGAAAGGATCGCGCGGCATATCCGTTTCAACGACACCGCCCCCGGCGAGCCGGACGTTGCGCCGCCACCCTTGACAGCCCAATAAAATACACATAAACGAACATTAACGAACAGATTCAAACATGCTTCGCGCGTCTCCGTGCGCGGAAACAGGAGCTGCCCATGGACGCCGAACGCCGCAGAGTCGCCATCGCCCGGCTCATTTCCGAAAACGACGGAGCCGATATCAAAACTCTCGCCGAGCATTTTCACGTTTCGGCCATGACCATCCGGCGAGACCGCAAAATTCTTTCCGCCCGCAACAAGATAGAGCCGACTCACGGCGGCGCCGTTCCCGTCGGCTATCGCCTGGGGGAAATGCCCTATGCGCGCAAGACCGCCGTCAACCTCGACAAAAAGCAGGCCATCGCCCGCGCCGCCGCCGAACTGGTTCCCGATGAGTGCTGTGTGATACTGGATGCCGGAACCACCACGCTGGAACTCGCCAAGCTGTTGTTCGACAAACGAATTTCCGTGGTGACCGTCGATATGCGCATTGCCCTGCTGCTGGCACAGTCGCCGACGGTGACGGTGTTCACTCCCGGCGGGGAAGTCCATCCGGAACTGCAGTGCCAGATTGACGCCCACGCCCTGAATTATCTCAACGGCATCAACGCCTCCCTGTCTTTCATCGGCTCGGCGGTGTGGGACGCCGGCAAGGGTATGTCCTCCAGCTCCGTCGCCAAGCAGGCCATCAAGCGCGCCATGATGAAGCGCGCCGAACGTACCCTTCTCCTCGCCGATTCCTCAAAATACAGCCTGTGCAATCCGTGGCATGTGGCGGAGCTTTCCGCCTTTTCCGCCATCATATCCGATGAGGGTCTGTCCCGGGAGAACAGGTGCGCCGTCGAACACGCCGGCGGCACGCTGACCATCGCTGGATTGGACACACCAACGCCAACTGACCAACCTTGAGAGAAATGGAATGAGCAAAATCCTGATTGTCGCCGACGATCTCACCGGGGCCAACGCCAACGGTTCGCTGCTGGCCAACAAGGGCTTTTCCGCCGCCACCTGCCTGGACAGGGAGCAGTGGAACGCCGGATACTTCTCGGAGTTCGACGCGGTGACTCTCAATACCGACAGCCGCCTGCTGCCGCCCCGGGAAGCCGGGCAGCGGGTGTATGACGGCTACCGGCTGCTGCTCGAACACGCCGCGCCCGCCGTCATTGCCAAACGCATTGACAGCACGCTGCGCGGCAATATCGGCGCCGAACTCGACGCCGCCCTGCAGGCGGTGGATGACTGTCCGCTCTCTTCCGAACCGGCCCTTGCCGTCGTGGTGCCCTCCTTCCCGGCCTCCGACCGTCTTGCCGTCGGCGGCTATCTGCTGGTCAACGGCATTCCGCTGGAGAAATCCCCCATCGCCCGCGACCCGATCCGCCCGATCACCACCTCGCGCTTTGTCGACATCGTCAAGCAGCAGAGCGCCCACAAGGTCGGCTACATCCCGCTGGATACCGTGCTCGAAGGCCCGGGAGTCGTCCGCAGCATGGTCGCCGAACTGAAGAACGCCAATGTCCGCATCATCTGCTGCGACGCCGCCACCAACGACGACATCGCCGTCATCGCCCGCGCCCTCGACGCCCTGCCCTACCCCGTGATTGCCGTTGACCCCGGCCCGTTCACCGCCGCCATGGCCGATGTGCGGGTGCCGGTGAAGGCGCGGCATGAGCTGGAAGACAACATCCTCGCGGTCGTCGGCTCCGTCACCGGCCTCATCCAGCGCCAGCTGGAAGCGCTGCGGCTCTCCCGCAACTGCGTGATGCCCAAGGTCGACTGCCGGGCGCTGGTCAACCCCGCCACCCGCGACAAGGCGATCAGCGATGTCGTCGCCAGGGTCTCCGCCGCCGTCGGCACCGCCGATGTCTACGGCGTGTGCACCGCCGAGCGCCCGGAAGACACCCTCTCCCTCGACGAACTGGCGGCGGAAAACGGCATTCCTAAGCACATCGTCTCCGAGCGCATCAACACCGGGCTGGCGGAAATCGGCGAAGCGCTGCTCGAGCTGGACGCCCTGCACATCGGCGGCATCTACACCTCCGGCGGCGAAGTCACCGTCGCCATGGCGCGCCGGCTCAACGCCTCGGGGTTCGCGGTGCGTGATGAAATCCTGCCGCTGGCGGTCTACGGCCGCCTCATCGGCGGCAAATATCCCAATTTCCCCATGGTGACCAAGGGCGGCTTCGTCGGTGACAACTCCAGCATCGTCGAATGCGTCAACTACCTGTTCACCAAGATTTCCTCACAGACCAAACCGGCGGAAGACTGACGGCGGGCTTTGAAACACCGGCGCGACAGGCGTTTCCAATAAAAACGGCGGCGAAACCGCCGCCGTTGTCGTTGATAAAACCCGCCCGCGTTTTACTTCTTCGGCACGGATTTCAGGAAATCCCCCAACCGATCGCGGTAGAATTTGGCGCGGGAGGTGGTGTTGTGGCCGAGGGTCTCGGCGCTCGCGGGAATCAGGAAATACTGCGCATTGGGAATTTTGCCGATTCCCTGTTCCATCAGGCCGGTCTCGGGCGGATTGCGCTCATCGTCGGCGGCATTGATCGCCAGCACATGCGCGGTGATCCGGTCCAGCATCGGCTCCGGGTTGTAATCCCGTGACGAATTCCACTGATAGAGGAAATCGTTGGCGTCCATCTTGGTCAGGCTGGAGGTGCGCTGCGCCACCAGGTCGTCGGCGGCCTGACGGGTCGGGGCCGCCTTCTGATACGCCAGCGTGCCGCCGTTGGTGGCAATGCCGTACCAGGCATTGACCAGGCGGAAATGCTGCGGCTGTTCGGTGTAGTCACCGTTCTGCCATGCCGGGTCGTTGCGCACCGCATCGATGATCATGCGGCGCATCATCCAGTTGCGACCGGACATTTCCGTCGGCATTGACGCCATCGGCACCAGCGCGTCCATCATGTCGGGATACATCGTTCCCCACATCCAGGTGTGCATGCCGCCCATGGAATGTCCGATCACCAGGCGCAAATGCTTGATATTGAGCCCTTCCGTAACCAGCCGATACTGCGCCTTGACCATGTCCTCATAGGTGTAGTCGGGGAATTTCGCCTTCAGCCCGTCGGAGGGTTTCGTGGTATTCCCGGTGCCGATGGCGTCGGGAAGAATGATGAAGTGCGTTTCCGTGTCCAGCGGCTGCCCCGGTCCGAACAGCTCATCGACAATGAAGGGCGTCAGCATGCCGCCGCCGGAACCGCCGGTGCCGTGCAGGAACAGCACCGGGTCCCCCGAAGGATTGCCGACGGTGCGATAGTGAATCTTCAAGCCCGGCAGCACGGAGCCGTCGTGAAACGTGAAATTGTCGGCGACCCAATCGCCTTCCACCACCGCGGAAGGGTCCGCCGCTTGGGCCGGCGTTACCAGCCCGGCCGCGGCCAAACACGCGGCGCCTAAAAACAACTGTTTGAAATACATAATCAATCCTCCTGAAATATACGGTTTCCAAAAACGGATCATGACCCCCTTTCCATGAATCCTCTTATGGCGGAACCTATAAGTGTATGGTTGTCGTCCGCCGGTTGCCCCTGCCCGGGTCACTCCCCCAAAGGGTCCGCGAACAGGGTATAGATGCCGCCGTCATCGAGCGCGTCGTAAAGTCTCTTCTTGCGCTCCATGAGTACGGCGTAACGCGCGACATTCTCCTTTATCGGGCGGTAAACCCGCGGCTCGTCGGTGACGATGTTGGTGAACGCCTCCCGGTAATCGCGATAGTATTTCAGCGACACGCAGGCGCTCATCAGCGCCCCCAGCGACGACGCCTCACTGTTGCCGTAGCGCACCGTTTCCTTGTTGAACACATCCGCCTGCGCCTGGTTGAACACCTCCATGCCGGTGAGCCCCCCCGCCAGACTGACACGGCGCACCGGAACGCCGAGGCTCTGAATCAGCTCGATATCATGGCCGATTTCCAGGGCGATGCCTTCGATGACGGCCCGCGCCATGTCCGCCCGCGTCGTCGCCATGGTCAGGTTGAAAAACATGCCCCGGGCCTGGGGATTCCAGTAGGGCGCGGCGCTGCCCTCGAAATGCGGCAGCATCAGCACGCCGTTGGCCCCCACCGGAGTCCCGGCGATTTCCTCCGCCAGCCGCGCGTAGGCGTCATTGTCATCCATGCCGGAATAGAAATTGTCCTTGAACCATTTGTGCAGCAGGCCGGCGGTGAAAATCCCGGCTTCGACAATCCACTTCCCCGGCGCCGCCGCGGCGGAACACAGGGTTTTGCACTGCGGGTGAAAATGCGGTTTTTCGGCGTGGGCCACCATGAAGGCTCCGGTGCCGGTGTTGGCCTGGGCGTCGCCTTCGCTGAGAATCCCCAATGACAGGGCGGCGCATTGCTGATCGCCGCCGCCCAGATACACCGGGATCTTCGTCGGCAGGCCCACAGCGCTCGCCATGCCGGAATTGATTTTGCCGACCAGCGCCCCCGACGGCACAATGTCCGGCAGCAGTGAGCGTTTGATGCCCGCCGCCTCCAGCAGTTCGTCATCCCACTGCAGGGTGTTGATGTTCATCAACAGGGTGCGGCAGGCCTGGGAGGTGTCGGTGACGAAGGCGCGGGTCAGCAGGAACACCACGAAATCCTGCACGCCCAGGAGTTTGTGGGCGGCGGCATAGGCGTCCTTGCGGTTTTCCCTGAGCCACATCATTTTCGGCGCGGAAAAATAGGGGTTGGCGCGCAATCCGGTGCGATGGTAAATCTCCTCCATGGACCAGCGCCGCAACAGCTCCTCGCATTGCGGGACACTGCGCTTGTCCTGCCACATCACCGCGTCATAAAGCGGCGCCCCGTGTTTTTCCACCGGAATGACCGAGGCGCGCTGGGAGGTGACGATGAGCGCCGCAACCTGCAGCTTCTGTTCCCGGATGGTCTTCGCCGTTTCGCCCAGCGTATGCAGCAACGCTTCCCGCCAGGTCTGCGGGTCCTGCTCGACATCGTAATGATGGCCGAAGCGGGAGTCATACTTCTGTGACGCCGCGGCGATGAGCCGCCCCTGCCGGGTATAGACCATGGCCTTGAGGCTTGACGTTCCGACATCGACGACAATGACGTGTTCCATCCGGGATTCCTTGCCGATTGCTGTTAGCGGTTGCGGAAAAACTCCATGTACTTCTTCACCACTTCCTTGATGGCCTCGATTTCCGTCAGGCACAGCTTGGAGAGGTGGATTTTCGGGTTGGCCTCGATCGCCGCTCGCGCCTTGGCCACCGTGTGCATGGAGATTTCCGTGTTGACGTTGATTTTGGCGATGCCGTTGTTGATGCAGTCCCGGATGATGGCCTCGGGCGTGCCGGAACCGCCGTGCAGCACCAGCGGAATATCCACCACCGCGGCGATTTTCTTCAGGCGGCCGACATCGACCCGCGGCTCCCCGGCATACATGCCGTGCACCGTGCCGATGGACACCGCCAACGCGTCGATGCCGGTTTCCCGCACCAGTTCCACCGCTTCGTCCGGCGACGTGTAGATTTCCGAGCCGTCTTCCTCGTTGGAATGGGTGCCCTTGGCGATGCCGCCCAGCTCCGCCTCCACCCCGGCGCCGGCGGCGTGGGCCATACTCACGACCTTGGCGGCATTGGCCAGGTTTTCGGCAAAGGGCAGCGCCGAACCGTCATACATCACCGACGTGAAGCCCGCATCCAGCGCCTCCCTGATGATATCGAGCGATTTGCAGTGGTCGAGATGCAGCGCAATGTCGATCGGCGCGTCCGCGGCCTGGCTCCGCACCAGCGCCGCCGCGTCCTTGAGCCGCATGTTCGGAATATACCCGGCGCCGAACGCGACGATGGTCGGCAGGTTCATGTCTACGCCGCTTTCGATGACGCCGCGGATGGTTTCCGAGTTGTAGACATTGAATGACCCGATGGCGTAGCAGCCGGCGCGAGCGCCTTCGAGAACCTTCTGCAGGGGCACCATCATTTGCGCACCCCCTCGAGCCAGGCTTTGAACGCCGGATTGTCAAGAACCTGACGGTTGATGATGAACCGCGGTTCCTCGCCGTCGAGCAGCTTGCGGATGTCTTCCATCAGCAGGTCGGGCGAACGGGTGAGCGCTTCCCGGGTGGTTCCGGCGATGTGGGTGGTAAGCGTCACATTGTCGAGTTCCAGAAATTCGCTGCCCGGTTCCAGCGGTTCGTTGTTGAACACATCGAGCCCGGCGCCGGCGATCTTGCGGTTTTTCAGCGCATCCAGCAGCGCCGCCTGGTCGATGAGGCCCGCACGGGCGGTGTTGATGAGATAGGCCGTCGGCTTCATCAGCGCCAGTTCGGCGGCCCCGAGCATCCCCTTGCTTTCGGCGCTCATCCGCGCGTGCAGCGAAACGAAATCGGATTCCCTGAACAGGGTCGCTTTGTCGACGAGGCGGCCGCCGCTTTGGGCGACAACGCTTTCGGACACAAACGGATCATGCACCAGCAGCTGCACCTCGAAGCCCGAGAGCTTTTTCGCGACCAACCGGCCGATATAGCCGAACCCCACCAGGCCGACCACCTTGTCCTTCAACTCGGGCACCCAGTCGGAATTGACGAAATACTTGCGCCATTCGCCCTTCTTGATGGAATAATGGGCTCGCGCCATGTTGCGGCACTCGCACAACATCATGCCGACAGCAAAATCCGACACCGCCTGCGCGTTGCGCCCCTCGATGTTGAACACCAGAATGCCGCGCCTGGTCGCTTCGGCCACATTGACGTTTTCCAGCCCGGCGCGGGCAACGCCGACAATCTTCAAATCCGGCATGGCATCCATCAGCTTGGTGGAGACCGGCACGAACAAGCCGGAAATCAGCGAAGCGCCCTTGCCTTCCTCAAGCACGACATCGGGCACCACTTCAATCTCCGGCCCCTGCTGCTCAACCTTCAGGCGCCGTTCCTGGAGCTTGGGGTAATCCTCCTCCCAGTTTCCCATGTGCACCTCGGGGAAAAACCCGCCAAGATACTTTTTCGCGGCGTTTTCAAAAGCATCGCCCAGAATCATGGCGTCGCCGACCACTATCGCTTTTTGTCCGCTCATCACTTCACGTCTCCTGTTTCGAAGATACCAACATCATCCGGGAAGATGGCTCCCGGCCGGCGACCCTGAGATGGCCGCCCGCCGCGGAAACCGCCCGCATGTCCTTTTCCGACAAACCGTCGTCGGTCACGATAAAACTGAACTCGTTGAGCCGCGCAATTTCCCACGGATTGCACAGGCCGTATTTGGTGGAGTCCGCCAGAAACACCGGCGTTTGCGCCTGTTGAATCAGCGCCCGCTTGATCGCCTGCTTGGCCACCGACGAACCGGAAACCCCCTTGGCTGCGTCCCACACGGCGCTGCCGACAAAGGCAAAAGAGGCATTGACGCGGCTGAGATAGCGCGCCGCCGAAATGTCTGAATGCGCATGGGACTCGCGGCCCACCTCGCCCCCGG
>JAISTL010000076.1 GCA_031272615.1 Methylobacteriaceae bacterium
GGAAGCGTTGTCACAAAAGACGTTCCGCCGTGGAGCGTCGTGGCGGGAAACCCGGCGCATGTGGTTCGCGAGATTGCGCATCCCGAACAGAAATAGTATTGAGACCTTAGTCTTTCGGGTGCCGCAATTGTGCACAAAACCGTGGAGTTTCAAGATTGAAAAAGCTGATCAAGAGGGTACTGAGAGCATTTGTCCGCTGGTTGATGGCTGACGACAGCAGTCAAATCGCTCGTCCCAATGATACTGCGCATCCCAATTCCCGGGTTCATCCGTCGGCGAAAACCGACGCACTGCACGTTGTTGGGATTGATGAGGGCTATCTCACCATCGGGGAGTGCTCGATGTTCGATGGAACGTTAATGGTGTTCGAGCGGGAAGGCGCCCGGATTTCCGTGGGGGCTCGCACTCATATCGGCGGTTCCAAGCTGCTTGCCGCCAATTCCATCACCATCGGAAACGATGTGCTGATTGCCTTTGAATCCGTTTTCACCGACCACGATTCTCACAGTCTCGATTGGAATGAACGTAAAAACGATGTTGTTGGCTGGTACAACGGGAAAAAGAACTGGGATGTGGTCAAGTCGCGCCCGGTGGTTGTCGGGGACAAGGCCTGGATCGGCATGGGGTGTATCATCCTGGAAGGTGTGACCATCGGCGAGGGGGCGGTGGTCGGCGCCGGAAGCGTGGTGACGCGTGACGTGCCGCCGTGGACCGTTGTGGCCGGGAATCCGGCGCGGGTGATCCGGGAGTTGCCGAAACCTGAAACGGCCGTGTAGAGGGAGTTCGGCTGATGGGCAAGGTCATCGGAACACGATTGGCGGCGGCGGTTGTGGCGGCGCTGCTGACGTCGGCGCTGTGGTGGTTCAATTACCCCGCCCAGGCTCCGGCGCCTGTCGGGCATCCATACGTTCCGACGCGGGAAACAATGATTCTGTACCAGGCCGGGCAGGTGAACGACGGCGGCACGGTTCTGCTGGGCGACAGTATCACCGACGGGTTGTATGCGCAGGATTTGCCGGGAAACGTCCTCAATGCCGGGGTTGGTTCGGCGCGGCTGAAGGATGTCCGCAGGTTCGGCGGGAGGCTGTTGAAGGGGCGGCATCCGGCTGTTATCGTCCTCACCGCCGGCGTCAACGATATGCTCGACATCGGGCAGGACCGGTTCGCCGCCGATGAGTTCAGGAACGCCTACGCTGACATGTGCCGGCTGATCGAGGAAACCGGCGCGAAGCTCGTTGTCTCGACGATTCTGCCGGTGCGGAAGGAAGAGCCGGGTTCCAAAAGGATGAGCGCGAAAGTGAACGCTGAGACGCTGGCCCGGGCAAACGATATCATCCGGGAAATCGCCGGCGGCAATGGCTATCACTTGATGGACTCCTTCGCTTATATGGCGGGAGATGACGGGTATCTCGCTCCGGAGCTGACTCCGGACGGCATTCACCTGTCGCCGAAAGGCTATGCCAGGTGGAAAACACTGATCCGGGATACGCTGAACGGGGTGCAATAGCCGGGTGACGTTGACGGTTCGGGAAGGCCGCATGTTCTTTCCCGCAACAGCTCTCAAAACGCCGAAGGCCCCCCTTTCGGGAGGCCTCCGCTGAAATCAGCGGCGTGATGCCTGTCAGGAACCCGCCGTCGAGCCGTGGAGCGGCGCGACGTTGTTTTCCTCGGAAGCCGCAGCTTGGGCGGCGGAGGGCGTTTCGTCGGTGGAGATATCCTCGCCGTAAGTGTCGTCGGCCACACGGGAGCGGATTTTGATGAGTTCCTTCTGTACGCGGGCCTTGTCCTGCCGGGCGGCGTCCAGCGCGCCCTCGAGCAGGGCGCGTTCGGTTTTTTCACGCTCCAGCGCCGTGGTCAGCTCACTGATGCGCCGCTCGTAGGTTTCAACCTGGCTGGACATTTTGGTTTCCATGGAGTTTAGACGATCCGACAAATCGGTGGTGCGTTCCTCGCTGCGCTTCAGGGCGGCGTCCTTGGCCTTGATGGCCTTGGACAGCATGTCGGCGCGCTCCATGAGAGTGATACGGGATTGCTCGAGATTCTTGTTTTCGGCGTCGGCGCGCTGGGAACCGCTGATGGCCTTTTCGGCCTTGGCCTCGGCCCGGTTCAGGGCAATGGACATTTCGGTCATCTTGCGCTGGGCGTCCCGCAGGCTTTCCGTCTGTTTGGCCAGTTCGGAGCGCGTTTCGCCGAGCAGTTTCTCAAGGGTGGCCGCGCGGCTGCGCAAGCCTTCGGCCTTGACCGAAAGACCGCGTTTTTCCTCACTGGTCGCCAGGCGCAGCGCATCGAGTTCCTCATTGATACGGGAGCGTTCGGCCTGCAGATCTGTCAACTGGCCCTCGAGTTGCAGGGCGCGGGCGCGGGCCTCGGCGGCGGAAGACTCGGTGTCGGCGAGGCGCTTGCTCATGTGAATGGCCTCGGAAACCGCCTGCTGCACCGATGCCTGAAGGCTCTCATGCTCCTGCTCGATGGTCTGGCGCTGTTCGCGTTCGCGGCGCAATTCCTGGTCAAGGGAATTGTACACGGCTTCCTGCTCATGAATCTGGTTGCGGGCGTCCTGCAGGTCGTCCTTGGTGTGGGCCAGTTCCACCGACAAGTCGGACAGGCGGCGCTGCAGCTCGGCAACATCGGCGTCGCGCACCCGGATGTCGTTGGAGCTGAGTTTCAGCTCCTCTTCCACGGCGTGCTGGGCGGTGAGGGCCTGGGCGTGGGCCTCGTGCAGGTGCTTCAGCTCCATCTCCAGCGACGCGACCCGGGCGGCAAGCGACGACTCGCGTTCACGCAGCTGCGAGACATCGATTCGCGCACTCTCAAAGGCGCGGTGCAGGGCGATGTTCTCGCTGCGCTGACTTTGATGATGCTGGAAGGTTTCACGCAGGGGCGTTTCAAGCTTTTCGATGAGTTTTTGCGCATCGGCGAGCTGGGTGAGAATTTCACCGATCTGCCCGAGGCGGCCGATGATCTGCTCGTGCTTTTCGCCGAGGACCGTCACGGCGTGGGCCTGATCATGTTCGATCTCGGAGGAGATTTCGTCGGCAACGCCTTCAATGGTCAGCTGCTGCCTTTGAGGCTCGACGATTTCCCGGGGTTGTTCCTGGGGTTCCCGAGAAGCGCGCGGCAATGCTGGAAGCTTTAATTCCTGCTGTGGGTCAGTGGATGTGGTTAAAATCCCGAAAATATTTTTCATGGCGGCTCTCTGCAACAACGTACCCGAGTGGGGAAACAGAATAACTGGCGTTTGGGCGTTTAACGCGAGTATCAGACATTATAAGGGCGATAACCGGGGCGTAAAAGAAAAAAATACAACACATCGGCGGCCGATTCCGTCGGGCGATACGGTTAACCGGCGGGAACGGCGAAATGTAACGTTTTTCCGGCCGCGAGTCACGCGAAAAATTAACAGCTATCGTTAACGGAGTGTGAACCGTTCCGGGGTCGCCGGAACGTTTTTTCCCGGCGCCGGCGCCGGGGAAGGCAGCGAATCAATGAACACCGACAGCAGGTTCGCCAACTTGAAACGTGAGGAAAACCCCTCGGGGAACCGCCGGGGCATTCAGCTGCCGAAGAGATCGCCCTGGCCGCTCGGGCGGGGCGGTTTGCGGCGTGCGCCCGAGTCGGCGGGCATGGCCGGGCGGGCGGTGGACGGCGTCGCAACCACGGCGGCGAAGACTCCGTCGGAAACCTCAACCTGAACCTCCGCTCCGCCTTTTACCCGGGAAACGGAGCTCACCGGCTGCCCCGCCGTGTCGCGCACCAGGGCGTAACCCCGGCGCAGAACCGCCTTGTAGTTCATGCTGGCGAACAGTTGACTCACCGCGTTGAGGCGTTGGTCGCGGCGCTGCACGGAGTGTGTGAACGCGTCGGTGAGACGCCGGGACAGCGCGCCGAGGCCGTCGGCCTGCCGGGCGAGTTTCTCCTTGTGTTGCCGGATGAGGCTCCGCCGGGCGGCGATGAGACGTTCGTTCCACTGCCGGACCTCGTTTCCGGCGAGGGTGAGATTGCGCCGGGCCGCAGCTTGCGGACGCCCGGCAACGGCGGAAAAGCGGGCGCGCATGGCAGCAAGGCGCGCCCGCGGCGACTGGGCGGCAAGGCGGTTCTGGACGTCGTGCAGGTGTTTCTCGGCCCGCGCCACGGTGAAGCGCAGCGCCGGAAGCATTTGCGCGGCAAGAAAATCCAGGGTTTGCCGCTGTCCGGCGAACAGCGTGTCGGCCGTGGGCAGAACCCGCACCAGCGCGCTCAGATCCTTCACCCGTCGCCGGTGTTCCCGGGTCCAGGCGTTTTCGCGGCGCAAGACGAGGCTGTGCAACGAAGAGACCAGTTCCGAGCGCACCGGAACGGCGAATTCGGCAGCGCCGGTGGGGGTCGGCGCGCGCATGTCCGCCGCCAGATCCAGCAGAGTCCAGTCGGTTTCGTGGCCGATGGCCGAAATCAACGGAATGCGGCTGTCATAGGCGGCACGCACCACTTCCTCTTCGTTGAAACTCCACAAGTCCTCCACGGAACCGCCGCCACGGGCGACAATCAACACATCGGGGCGGGGAACCGGGCCGCCGGGCTCAAGGGCGTTGAAGCCGCGGATGGCATCGGCGACCTCCCGGGCCGATGTTTCACCCTGAACGCGCACCGGCCACACCAGGACACGACGCGGAAACCGGTCATTCAGGCGATGGAGAATGTCGCGGACGACCGCGCCGGTGGGCGAGGTGACCACGCCGATGACGCCGGGGAGAAACGGGATTTTCAGCTTGTGTTCCGCGGCGAACAGACCTTCGGCCTCGAATTTTTTGCGCCGTTCCGCCAGCAGCGCCATCAGCGCTCCGGCGCCGGCGGGCTCGAGGTTTTCGATGACGATCTGATAGCTGGATTTGCCGGGGAACGCGCTGACGCGCCCGGTGGCGATGACCTCCATCCCGTCCGCGGGCTTGAATTTCAGCCGGGAGAAGGTGGTGCGCCAGATGACGGCGTCGATCCGCGCGTTGACGTCCTTGAGGGAGAAATACACATGGCCTGAGGAATGGGGGCCGCGGTAGCCCGAGACCTCACCCCTCAAACGGATGTAGCCGAAAGCGTCCTCCAGGGTGCCGCGGATTCGCCCCGAGAGTTCGGAAACGGTGAGTTCCGGCACGTTGGACGCCGGGGGAGTTTTGGAATCATCGTAAGCCATGGGCCGGTTGTAACGCATCCGCGCGAAAACAGGAGAGAAAAATCAGTCGGCGGTTGGCTTTTCAAAAAGGTTTTTGTATAGCGTGGGTGTTGTAAGGCTTGGCCGCCGGGAGCGGCATCGATGCGCGGGGGTATGATGAACATTCTGCTTATCGGGTCCGGAGGGCGCGAACACGCGTTGGCTTGGCGGCTTTCCGCCGGGCGATTGTGCGACACGCTGTTCATCATGCCGGGCAATCCGGGAACGGCGCGCTGCGGCGTCAACATTCCCGGTAATCCGCTGGATGCCGGGGAGGTTTTGCGGGCCGCCCGGGAGCACACGGTGGAGCTGGTGGTGTTCGGGCCGGAAGCGCCGCTGACGGCGGGGGTGTCGGACGTGCTGGAGCAAAACGGCATCCGGGTGTTCGGGCCGTCCAGGGCGGCCGCCGCGCTGGAAGGTTCCAAGAGTTTCACCAAGGACCTGTGCCGGGAGTTCGGGATTCCCACCGCCGGCTACCGGGTGTTCCAGGCCGATGAAGAGGAGGATGCTCTCGCTTATGTGCGCGGCATGGGGGCTCCCATTGTCATCAAGGCCGACGGGCTTGCCGCCGGCAAGGGGGTGGTGGTCGCCGCCACCGTCGCCGAGGCTGAGGGCGCCGTCAAATCCATGCTGGGCGGGGCTTTCGGAAATGCCGGGGCCACGGTGGTCATCGAGGAGTGTCTTATCGGCGAGGAAGTGAGCTTTTTCGTGCTCTCCGACGGAGAGACGGCGCTTCCCTTCGGCTCGGCGCAAGACCACAAGCGGGCGTTCGACAACGACGAGGGGCCCAATACCGGCGGCATGGGGGCCTATTCCCCGGTGTCCGTTGTCGACGCCGATATGGAGCGGCGCATTCTCGACGACATCATCCGGCCGACTCTCGCCGGAATGCGGGCCCGGGGCACGCCGTTCAAGGGCGCGCTGTTTGCCGGGCTGATGCTGACCGCCGACGGGCCGAAGCTCATAGAATATAATGTGCGCTTCGGCGACCCGGAATGTCAGGTGCTGATGCGCAGGCTGACATCGGACCTCTCGGAACTGCTGTGGGCGGCGGCTTGCGGAACCCTCGCGGCGGCGGAGGTTGAGCTTTCGCAGCAAACCGCGCTGGTGGTGGTTTTGGCGTCGAAGGGCTATCCGGGGGCTTACGCCAAGGGAAGCGTCATTGCCGGTCTCGATGAAGCTGAAGCCGTTGACGATGTGGTGGTGTTCCATTCGGGCACGGCGCTCGATGCCAACGGGGCGCTTACCGCCGCCGGGGGGAGGGTGCTGAGCGTCACCGGCTTGGGAAGCGATATTCGTGAGGCCCGCGCCCGCGCCTATGAGGCGGTGGCGAACATCCGCTGGCCGGAAGGATTCTGCCGCTCGGACATCGGCCGGCGGGAACTGGAGCGGCCGCGGGGAAAGGCAGGTTCCAGGTGAACTTACGGGTGTTTTTGTCGGAGTCGCACAATCCGTGGTTCAACCTGGCGGTGGAGGACGGGATTTTCCGTGCCATGGCCGCCGACGCCCGGGTGCTGTTTTTGTGGCAGAACGCCGATACGGTGGTGATCGGGCGCTCCCAGAATCCGTGGAAGGAGTGCAACACCCGCCTGATGGCGGAAGACGGCGTCAAGCTGGCGCGCCGGCAAAGCGGCGGCGGCGCCGTGTTTCATGATCTGGGCAACACCAATTTCACCTATATGGCGCCCAAGCCGGAGTATGACAAGTCGGTGTCCACCGGCATCATCCTCGATGCGTTGAAAAATTTGGGGATTACCGCCCGCGCCTCGGGGCGCAACGACCTTGTTGTCGACGCTGCCGACGGCGAGCGTAAAATTTCCGGCTCGGCCTACCGGGAGACGGCGGACCGCGGGTTCCACCACGGCACCGTACTGATGCATACCGACCTCACCCGGCTGGCGCGCTATCTCAATCCGGACCCGAAGAAGCTGAAAACCAAGGGCGTCACCTCGGTGCTCTCCCGGGTGGCCAATCTCGAGGAGTTCCGGCCCGGCATCACCCACGCGCTGCTCTGCCCCGCCGTCATGCGGGCGTTTTTCGACCATTACGGTGAAACGGCGGAGCCGGAGCGCATCACGCCGCAGCAGCTGCCGGACATCCCGGATTTCGCCGAAAAGTTCGCGCGGCAGAGCAGCTGGGAGTGGAATTTCGGCGAAGCGCCGTCGTTCAGTCATGTGTTGGATGAACGCTTTGCCTGGGGCGG
>JAISTL010000116.1 GCA_031272615.1 Methylobacteriaceae bacterium
GTGCTGGGAGAACTGGCGCTTGACGGAACCATCTCCCCTGTCACCGGCGTTCTTCCGGCGGCCATTTTCGCGGTGTCCCGCGGGCAGGGATTGATCTGTCCGAAGCAGTGCGGGTCGGAGGCGGCATTCGCCTCCGGTGAATTGGAGATTCTTGCGCCGCACTCGTTGATCCAGCTCGCCAACCACTTTGCCGGTCATCAGGTATTGGCGCGCCCCGAGCCGCGCACGGCGCCCCGTTCCGACTCCATGCCGGACCTGCGTGACGTCAAAGGCCAGGAGAGCGCCAAGCGCGCCTTGGAAATCGCCGCGGCGGGAGCGCACAACCTGCTGTTCCGCGGCCCGCCGGGTGCCGGAAAATCCATGTTGGCCCAGCGTCTGCCGTCCATTCTGCCACCGCTCTCGGCCCGGGAATTGTTGGAGGTTTCCATGATTCAATCGGTGGCCGGGGTTTTGCCCGACGGCTTACTGACTGACCGGCGGCCGTTTCGCGCACCGCACCATTCGGCGTCGATGGCGGCACTGGTCGGCGGCGGCGTTTCCGCCAAACCGGGGGAGATTTCGCTTGCACACAACGGGGTGTTGTTTCTCGACGAGTTCCCGGAGTTTCAGCCGCAGGTGCTCGACGCTCTGCGCCAGCCCCTTGAAACCGG
Source organism: Methylobacteriaceae bacterium (assembly GCA_031272615.1). Classification (GTDB taxonomy): domain Bacteria; phylum Pseudomonadota; class Alphaproteobacteria; order Rhizobiales; family Beijerinckiaceae; genus Hohaiivirga. The sequence goes on from JAISTL010000116.1 coordinate 651, forward strand.
CCAGGTGCTGATCTCCCGCGCCAACCACCGCGCCAGCTATCCCGCCCGTTTCCAGCTGATCGCGGCGATGAATCCCTGCCGGTGCGGCTACGCCCTCGAAAGCGGCTTTGTGTGCAAACGTCAACCCATCGACCGCTGCGTCGCCCAGTATCAGGCACGGCTCTCGGGGCCGCTGTTGGACCGCATCGACCTGACCATCGACGTTCCGGCGGTCGAGGCATCGGACTTGCTCCTGCCGTCTCCTTCAGAGGGGTCTGCGGAAGTCGCCGCCCGGGTGCGTAGCGCCCGCGCCGCTCAGGAACGACGTTTCAGCGGGCTGAATACCGAAATCCGCACCAATGCCGCCTGTCCGCCGGCGCTGATACAGGAAATGGCCCGGCCGGAAGCCGATGCCGTGCAGCATCTGCAACGGGCCGCTGACAAAATGCGTCTGTCGGCGCGCGGATTCCACCGCATTCTGAAGGTGGCGCGGACCATCGCCGATCTCGATAACGAGGCAGTGGTGCGCAAAGTACACATTTCGGAGGCGCTGTCCTTCCGCCTGCAAGACGTGACGTAACGAAACTGGAAACCGGGAGACATCATTATGAAACTGGGCTTTATCGGTGGGGGAAACATGGCGTCGGCCATCATCCGCGGCATTGTCCGCCGCGACTTTCTCGCGCCCGAAAATATCGTCGTATTTGACACCGACTCCGGCAAACTGAAGTTGCTGGCCGTCGACACGGGGATTCAGCGCCGTTTCTCGGCCTACGATGTGGTGCAGGAAGCAGACATGATCCTGCTGGCGGTGAAACCCAACGTGATCCTCCAGATTGCCGAAGTTCTGAAAGACTCCATCACCCACAACCGCCGCCCGGTGATTTCCATCGCCGCCGGCACATCGCTGGAAAAGCTGGAACAGGCCCTGGGACACGAAACCCCCATTGTGCGGGTGATGCCCAACATCAACCTCACGGTCGGCGCCGGAGCGGCCGCCGTCTGCGGCAACCGCAACGCGTCACGGGAGACCATCGACTTCGTCCTGCAAATCTTCCGTTCGGCCGGAACGGCGGTTGAGCTGGAGGAAAAATACTTCAGCGTGTTTTCCGCCATTGCCGGATGCTCACCGGCCTATGCGTTCCTGTTCATCGATTCGCTGGCCCGGGCCGCGGTGCGCCACGGCCTGCCGAAGGAACAGGCCACGCTGATTGCCGCCCAGGCGGTTTTCGGCAGCGCCAGAATGGTTCTGGAGAGCCCGGAGATACCGTGGGCTCTCATCGACAAAGTGTGTTCGCCGGGGGGCACGACCATCGAGGGGTTGCTGGACATGGAGGACTCGGGATTCATCAGCGCCGTCGTCCGTGCCGTTGACTCCGCCGTGCGCAAGGACAAGGCGCTGATGGGCTGAAATTGCAACAATCCCTTCGGCTTCGATAAATTCATATCGGCCGATATTGTCTCTTGACGGCGAAGGTCTCAGCCGTTAAACAAACGCCGTTCTTTTTACCAAAGGGCGAGTGATTCCGTGCGCACCATCTGCACAAACCGCAATGACCTTCAGCCGGCAGAGTTCTTCTGGTGGTGGCGCTGCGACATGTGCGGAAACGGACTCCGGCCCGCGTAAGCGCGCCGCCCCGCAAAACCGCAGTTACCAGCCTGCGGTTGCCGAACATCAATTCTTCAGGAGCCGCGGGTCCCAACCCCGAGAATAATGGAGCTCCTGATGAGTATTGTTTTTTCCCAGAACGTGTTTCGCCTTGAAAGCGACATGGAAACGCCGATCGGTTATTTCATCCGGACCGTCGGCGACAACCACGGCATTTTTCTCGAAAGTGTCGAGGTTGATGGCCGATGGGGCCGTTATTCCATCATCGCCACGGATTTTCTGCTGCTGGCGGCCTGCGACAAGGGCGTCCTCAAGGTGACCGTCGCCGACGAAGACCTGCAGGCGCTGACGCGGTTCAACGGCCAACCTTTCGATGAGGGACTCCGGTGTGTGATGGAGGAGATTCGCATCGATTCCGACACCACCGAGGAATGCCCGGCCATCACCCGCGGCCTCTACGGCTATCTCGGTTATGGTCTTGCGGGGCTCTTCACCAAAAAGCTGGCCTCGCGCCTGCCGCCGGAGGAGGCGCAGGCCTGTCTGGCCCTGCCGGGAACCCTGGTTCTGTTTGACCATCTCTACAACTCCATCACACGGTTTGACCTCACCTTGAGCGGCCGCTCGGTGACCTCGCTGCCGTCGCTGACGCCGCCGCGGCCCCGTGCCGCCGCGGCCAGGGAAAACGCCCTGAACGACAAAAAGAATTACATTGCCGCCGTGACAGAAGCCAAAGAGATGATTCGCCAGGGCGAAGCCATTCAGGTGGTGCTCTCCACATCGTTCCAGGCGCCGCTGGCCGAAGGCCCGTTCAGCCTGTACCGGCGGCTGCGCCGCTACAACCCGTCGCCTTACATGTTCTATATGCGGCTGCCGGATATCACGCTGCTCGGTTCCTCCCCGGAGGTGATGGTCAGTTGCACCGAAAACGTGCTGAAACTGTGCCCCATCGCCGGAACACGGCCGCGCAGCGAAGACGCCGCCGAAGACGCCTTCTTCAGCGACGATCTGATGCAGGACCTCAAGGAAAAAGCCGAACACGTCATGCTGGTCGACCTCGGGCGCAACGATCTGGGGCGCATCGCCACTCCCGGCTCCGTGCAGGTGGAGCGGTTCATGGAAGTGGAGCGCTTCTCCCACGTCATGCACCTCACCTCCCGCATCCGGGCGGACCTCGCCCCGGGCAAAACCGCGGTGGATGTTCTGAAAGCCACGTTTCCGGCAGGCACCGTCAGCGGCGCTCCCAAGGTGAGAGCCATGGAGATGATCGCCGATATGGAGCAGGCGCCGCGCGGGCCCTATGCCGGCGCCATCGGCTGGCTCGGCCTAGACAAGGAAAAGGTCAATCTCGACCTCGGCATCACCATCCGCTCGCTGTGGATTCGCGACGGGCTTGTCAATTGGCAGGTCGGCGCCGGCATTGTCTATGATTCGGTGCCGGAACGGGAATGGACCGAATGCCTGAACAAGTCGGCGGTGATCCGCAAGGTCATCTACGGCACTGAAATGGTTGCGGAATAACATTTCCAGCCAGTCCCGCCCTCCCGATCGGTCGGGCGGATACGGATTTTCGGATTTTCCCGCCCTTTCCTGTTTCTCCGCCGGAGGATTGAAAATGGATCGGGCGCTGTTCAAGAAAAGAGCACGACAATGTTTCTTCTTATCGACAATTATGATTCGTTCACCTACAACCTCGTTCAGGCCTTTGAACAGATTGGCCTTTCGCCGGTGGTCCTCACTAATGACGACCCGGCGATTCTCGATTACGCCGTTGACCCGAAGCTGAAAATGGTGTGCATCTCACCGGGCCCGAGCACCCCGGACCAGGCGGGCCTCAGCCTAAAATTCCTCGATAAACTGCCGAAAACAGTCCCTGTCCTCGGCGTCTGCCTCGGCCATCAGTTGCTGGGGCAGTTCGCCGGCGGCGAGATTGTCGTCGGCCCGGTTCCGATGCACGGCAAAACATCGCCGGCGTTCCACGACGGCAAAGGGCTGTTCAAGGGCCTGCCGTCGCCGATGACCGTCGGACGTTACCATTCCCTGCTGGTGCGGGAAGACACCAAGCCGGACGTGCTGGACATCACCGCCCGCACCGCCGAGGGCGAAGTGATGGCGCTTCGCTACAAGGACCGCCCGTGGGTCGGCGTGCAGTTCCATCCTGAATCGATCCTGACCGAGCACGGCCCGGAACTGCTCAAGAATTTCGTCGACATCGCCACCGGCAAGGCTGAGCCGGAGAAGGCCGCCGCCGAGCCGGCGAAAACCCAAACCGCGACTCCGATTTCCGTCATCATCGAGACCCTGGCCACGGGCAGGGACCTCAGCCAGAAAGAAGCCAGAGAAGCCTTTACCCGGTTGATGGAAGGGGAACTCTCGCCCTCCCAGGCCGCGGCGTTCCTGCTGGGCCTCAGAATCAAGGGCGAAACCCCCGTGGAAGTGGGCGAAGCGGTTCAAGCCATCTTGGCGAAGGCGATTCAGGTTCCGGATATCCAGGGGGATTATCTCGACATCGTCGGTACCGGCGGTGACGGTAAACGCTCTTT
>JAISTL010000255.1 GCA_031272615.1 Methylobacteriaceae bacterium
CTCCGGTGTTCCCGGAAACACCTCGCGATTGACGGCGCCGGGGTTGCGCCATTCCCGAATGCCGAAATTGGGGTTGGACACATCCAGGTGGACATTGGCGGCGTGCCCCACCGGCGAAACGTCGTGCGGCCCGTGCCAGGCGGTGCGGATGCCGAAGGAATCACAGAGCGCCGACAGTTTTTTGGCCGGTGTGATGCCGCCGATCTGGGTGACATGGACGCGGATGAAATCAATCAACCGGTTGGTGATCAGCGGCATCCATTCGGCCGGATTGTTGAACAGCTCACCCATGGCCAGCGGGGTCACGGAATGCGCGCGGATATTGCGGAACCATTCCAGGTCTTCCGGCGCCAGCAGGTCTTCCAGATAAAACAGGCGGTAATCGTCCAGCTGTTTGGCAAACCGCACGGCTTCCGACGGAGAGAGGCGCTCATGAACGTCGTGGAGCAATTCAAGATCGAAACCGATTTTCGATCGGACATATTCGAACATTTTCACGGCCGAACGAACGTATTGGTCGGGGCTGTAATACTGACCGGGGAGTGCGCCTTGCGGCGGGTCGATCTGCTGGTTGACTCCGCCGTAATCACCGAGCTGGCAACGAACGTAATGGAATCCTCTTTCCTGGTACTTCATCGCCTCCTCAACGATTTGCCCGGATGAAGACCCCAAAGCATGTCCGTAAATCGCCGCCGCCTCACGGCATTTTCCGCCCAGCAGCTCATAAACAGGCATATTTGCCATTTTGCCCTTGATATCCCACAACGCTTCATCGATGCCGCCGATGGCGTTGTTGTGGACGCCGCCGTGCCTCCAGTAACCGTTGACGTGGCAAAGCCTCCAAATATCGGTGATATTGGCGACCGGCCGCCCGTCAAGCAGGGGAGCGAGATACTCGTCGATGTAGGTCGCGACGGCGAAACAGCGTTGGGTAAATGTTGCGCAACCGAGCCCGTACAATCCCGGTTCCGACGTCTCGATTTTGACGACGACCAGGTTGGTGCCCTCGGGCGCGGTCAGAATGGAACGGACTTTGCGTATGGTGACAGGGGCCATGTTCACTTCTCCTTGCTGTCGGTGGTCGGGGCGGACGTCACTTCAGTTCAGGTTGCCCGCCTGCTTCAGTTTGTTGTTGTTCTTGATGCTGACATAAATCATGTAGGCGATCATCAGCCAGATGAGGATGCAGAAGGGGCGGTTGAAGAAGATCACCGGGTCGCCCTTGGACAGCATCAGCGAGCGGCGGAACCGATCCTCAATCAAATCAGCCAGAACGAAGGAAAGGGCAAAGGCGTTCATGGAGAAATCCAGGCGTTTCATGATGAACGCCAGCACGCCGGCGCCGATGGCGATCCAGACGTCAATCCAGAACCCGCGGCCCACATAGGCGCCGATGAGCGTCAACATGATGATGACCGGCATCAGAACATAGCCGGGGCACTTCAGAATGCGGGCAAACAGGCTTGTGGTATAGCGCCCCAGCAGGAACATGGCGATGACCGAAAAGAACAACCCCCAGTATACGGTGTAAACCAGAGCCGGGTTTTCCTTCATCAGTTGCGGACCGGGGTCGATGCCCTGCACCATCAGCGCGCCGGCCATCACGGCGATGGTCGGTGTTCCCGGTATACCCAGAGACAGGAAGGGAATGAGCCCGCCGCCGACAACGGCGTTGTTCGAGCCTTCGCAGGAGGCGATGCCGCGGGGATTGCCCTGCCCGAAGGTTTCGGGTTCCCGGTCGACAGCCTTGGCCTGGGTATAGGAAAAGAACGAGGCCGGACCGCCGCCGAGGCCGGGGATGATGCCGCAAATGGTGCCGATGATGCCGCCGCGCACGCAGACCGGCAGGATATCTTTGAACTCCTGCCACGAGATATGGCATTTCAGGTTTTTCGTGTCGGTGACGACGGTGCGGGTCATGTTGCCCGTACACATCTCGAGCACTTCCGACAGGGCGTAGAAGCCGGACAGCAGCGCGACCAGCAGAATGCCGTTGCCCAGATAAATGTTGCCGAACGTGTAACGATGCGCTCCGGTGAAGGGATCGATGCCGATGGTCCCGACCGCCAACCCGAGAAACAGGGAGATAACGGTTTTCCAGATATCCTTTTCACCGAGGGAAACGACGCTCAGCAACCCCATCATGCCGATGAGGAATAATTCGGGGTCCGAGAGCCGCAGGGCAAACTCGGCCAGCGGGCCGGTCAGCAGCATCAGGGCGGCAACTCCGAAGAAACCGGCAAAGGTCGAGGAATACAACGAATAGCCGAGAGCCTTCCCGGGAAATCCTTTCTTCGAAAGCGCGTAGCCGTCGAACACCGTGGCGACGGCGGCCGGTGTGCCGGGGATGCCCAGCACAATGGCGGAAATCGACCCGCCGTATTGGGAAGACATGAACACCGCCGCCATCATGACAATGGAGGCGCGAGGTTCCAGGGTGAATGTGACGGGCAGCAGCAGCGCGCACCCGACTGTCGCCGACAGGCCCGGAAGGGCGCCGACCATCATGCCGAAAACCGAGCCGGCGATCAGACCGAGGATGGTGGCGGGCTCAAGCAGAAACATGAAGTCGTAATTCAAAATGAAATCAAACATGCGTCATCTCCCCTTCACAGGTTCGTTTTCAGGCCGAAGGTGAAAAGGATGTAGACAACGGTGATGATAACACCGTCATACATCAGGGTGTCTCTGAGCTTCATCAGGCTTGCCGGGGCGGGGTTGAACCGGAAGATGAGAAACCCGACAAAAAAGAAACTGAAGGCGTAAAAATAACCGATATACTGCCAGCATGCGACCCAGGCCAAAGTAACCGCCAGGGTGAGAAGTATATTTTGGATATTGGGAATGACAATAATCTCGTCCTCCGTACGCATCACCGTGGCAACGGCGGAAACGACGCAGAATAAAACGATCATTCCGCCGAGAAGCATAGGAAAAAACTGGGAGCCGTTGACGAACAGCGCGTGTTTCTGGATTCTGAAAAACCGGGCATAGTAGATCATCGCCAGGCCGATGCCGGCGAACGCCGCCAGCATCATCAGGCTGAGTTTCTTGTGGCTCATCGTCCAAACCTCCTGTGGATTCTGCCGGCACGCGGCGGAAAGACGGAAGGGGAAAGCGACGATGTCGCCTTCCCTCATACGCGGGTCAGTTTCATCAAACGGTGTCCCGGAAACGAGTTCAGCGGAATGACAAAAAGGTTGCCTGCGGAATCGCCGCACAATCCGTGGAACCGCAGCGAAGAAAACGCAAATCCGATCTGTGCCACAAGAGTGATATCCAGGTCAAATATGCTGAGGCCGCCGCCGCGCTCGCCGATATAGACGTGGGAGGCGTCGCCCCAGATACCGCTGGGTTGCAGGAAACCACCGGAAGCGTAGGCGAGAATCCCGCCATCCCCCGAAAATACGTGAACGGCGTTACCTTCGCGGTCACACACCCAGACGCGATCCAGCGGGTCGATCCAGATGGCGTGAGCAACGGTGAATTTCCCGGGCCCGCGGCCGGGTTCGCCCCAGGTCTTCAGCAGTTTGCCGTCGCGGGTGAACTTGTGGATTGAGGCATTGCCGTACCCGTCGGAGAAATAAATTTCATTTTTGGAGTTCAAGGCGACGCCGGTCGGGCGGTTGAACGGCGGGGCCGAGCGCTTGATACTGCGCACGCGCTCGAGAAAGTCGAGATCGGCATTGTAATAGCTGTCGTAAGTCACATACAGGCCCTCGGCGCGCAGCCGATCCCAGATGTTGGGGTCGAAACCGCTGTCGGACGGCGTATTCAGCGTGCCGAAATCACGGATCAGGTTGCCGTCCATATCGATTTCCCGGGCCACGTGCTGGAGAACGTCCATGCAGATGAGCGTGTTTTCAGCGGTGACCTTGATATCGTGAAGACTGACAAACAGTCCCTGGCCGATGGTCCGGACGAAGTTTCCGGAACTGTCGAGAACCACGATCTGGTTCGGATTGCGTGAGACGAGGTAAATATTGTCGTCCTTATCGCAAATTCCGGCGGGGTAGGCGGCCTTGCGCAATTCCGCCGGAAGCTTGTCGTAATACGGGTCCAGTTTGTAGGCGTAGTCACCGCAGGAATAGACGTTTGATGCGGTGAGGTCACGGCGGGGATTGCCGGAGATCGTTTTCATGAGATCCCCTCCTTTTGTTGCTGACAGGAAACGGGCGGACGGGCGGAATGCGTCGGGGTGGCGTTCGCCTTACGGCGCCCCGGCAGTTGGAAGTGGGGCCGGGACGTCGTAAAGCCTGATCGACCGGTCCGGGATCGGACCGGCATACACAACGCGGCTACTTCATCATCTTCTGGTAGACTTCGCGCAGGTTCGCCGTGGAGGAGCGGATATAGTCGGTCGCTTCTTTGCGGGCCTTGAAGGTATCCAGCGGAACGCCCCGGGATTTCATGAAATCGATCCATTCCTGGTCGTTGACAATCGCTTTGATCAGCTTGTCCCATTCCACCAGCATGGCTTCCGGAACATCCGCCGGAGCGTCGATGCTGCGGGTCGACCAATACGGGAAACCGTACTTGGCGATATCCAGGCCCGGTGTTTCATAAGCGGTGGGCACATCCGGCAGGTCGGCGGCGCGGGTGTCGAGGCCCTGGGCGAGAATCTTGATTTTGCCTTCCTTGCGATAGGGGATGGCGGCACTGGAGCTGATTCCGCCGATATCGATGTTCTTGCCGAGAATGGCCAGCATCACTTCGCCGCCGTTTTCATAGGGGATGTAATCGAACTCGACCCCGGCGATGGCCATGGTCTGTAACGGGAAAAAGTGGTTCTGACTCATGGTCGACCCGCCGCCCCACTTGTACTTTCCGGGCTCCTTGCGCGCGGCCTCGAGGAAATCGCCCAGCGAGTTGAACGGGCTTTCACTGTTGACGAATACCACCGCTTGTTCCGAGGCGAGGTTGCACAAACCGATATAATCGTTTTCCGTGTATCCTTCGCTCTGTTCGGTCGCGACGCCGAACTCGGTGGAGTTGCCGTTCAGAATGACGGTGTAGCCGTCGTGCGGGCGCGACAGCATGTAGTTCATGCCGACACTGGTCGAACCGCCGGGCTTGTACTCGATGTTGATTTTCTTGCCGCCGAGATACTTTTCACCGACCTGTTTGAACTTCTGGGCGTAGACATCGATAGAGGCGCCGGGCGAGAACGGCATCACCAGCATGATGTCCTTGTCGAATTTCCCGGCGTCCTGCGCATTGGCGGACAAGGTCCCCGCGAGCAGAGCGGCGGATAGGGCAACCATATATTTGTTCATTTTCTTCTCCTCAGAAAGATTCACCTTACTCTCAATAAAATCAAAAAGATGGGTATCATTGGCGGCGATCGGCGGCGCCGTCGCAATCGGGCGGTCCGTCCATCGACAGAAACAGGGGAAGCCGATACGCATGTTCCGGGTCAGGGTCGTCCGCTTTCGTACGGTTGGGTATCGGCAAACACTCACCGGTCTTTTTTCTGAATCGGGCCGTTTTCAAATCGACTTCTTCAACATAGCGGCATCCGAACTAGAAGAAAAATACATATTGTTGATAACAACTATATAATTCTGTTATAACTGAAGCCACCGCCGCGGCAAAGGAGCGTCGAAAATGCTGATAGATTCCCGCAGACTGCTCTATTTTTTGCGTATCGTCGAATACGGCTCGTTCTCCAAGGCAGCCAAGAGCCTCGGAGTCGCCCAGCCGGCTCTCAGCCATCACGTGCGGCTGATGGAGGAGCATCTGGGCGTCAGCCTGTTGGTGCGGCGTTCCCGCGGCGTCGAGATAACCGAGGAGGGGCAGGATCTTCTCCGTCATGCCCGTGCGATTATCGAACGCCTTGAGGAACTGGAACTCGACCTTCGCAGCAACTCGAAGGAAATCAAGGGTAAGGTCAACATCGGGCTGGCAAGTTCCGTTGCTGCTCCCCTGACGCCGCTGCTGTTGAAAACCATTCGAAGCCGGCATCCGGAAATCGTGCTGCGTGTCATCGCCGGAAACAGCACGGCCCTGGTGGAACTGATCAAGACCGAGCAGATTGATTTCGCGTTGAACCTGGAACTGGTGGTTCCGCACCGTTCGGTGCGTCTGTTCTGTGAAGACCTTTATCTGATTGGGCCGGCGGGCTCCTTCAACGGCCGCAGAAGCGATACCATTGAATTCAAGGATGCCGTATCCCTGCCCCTGATTCTGCCCACACGCCCCCACTCGGTGCGCAAGCTGGTGGAAGAGAAGGCCTTGGAGCGGCATCTCACGGTTCACACACAGTTTGAGGTTGACGGCTTTGAACCCATCAAGGCGGCGATAAAAATCGGGATGGGGTATTCCATCCTTTCCTGGGCCGCCATCCAAACTGAACTCGCCGCCGGCCAACTCAGCGCGCTCCGCCTCGTGCGGCCGTCCATCCGGCGATACATGGTGCTGGACATTCCCCCAAAGACCCGCCTGTCCCGGGCGGCGCAGGCAACCCGGGAAATCCTCGCGGAAATCGTCGTTGACCTGTTTCGCAGCAAGACATGGCGGGGGCAGTTGTATCTGCCCGCCGCGGGTGAGCGTTCGAGGCAGAAAACACCGGCCATCTGAACTGACCCCTCTCCCCGTGAGTGTCCTGCTTACGGCGTAATCCTTTTCCCGCCTTCCGGAGAGCATATATGGACAAAATCTCCTTTCATGCGGCTTGAAAAGACCGTCTTCCTCTCTTATACCGGCGCAAAGCATGGGTCCGGAAGGGAGACGGGTGATGACGGTCTACGGTATCGACCTCGGAACAACCAATTCGCTGATTGCCGCGTTCACCGGCGGCGAGCCGAAGTTGATTGCCAACGGGCTTGGTTCGGTGTTGACGCCGTCGGTGGTCAATCTCGATACCAACGGCACGGTGCTGGTCGGCGAGCCGGCGCTGAACCGCCTGGTGAGCGAGCCGGAGCGGTCGGTGGCGTCGTTCAAGCGCTTCATGGGCACGTCGCGAATCACCAGGTTGGGGAGCCGCTCCTTCCAGCCGGAGGAACTGTCGGCGCTGGTGCTGAAATCCCTGAAAGCCGATGCCGAGGCCTTCGCCGGGGAGGAGGTGCGCGATGTGGTGATTTCCGTTCCGGCCTATTTCAACGAGCCGCAGCGCCGCGCCACCCAGAACGCCGGGCGG